>DASUTR010000779.1:0-22483 GCA_036374535.1 Polyangiaceae bacterium | reverse complement strand
CCCGGGCGGCGTGCCGGCGCGCGTCATACCGTCGAGCGCGACGCGGTCCCGCTCGGTCTTTTCGGGGGGCGGTGCGCTCGGTCTCGGTGGCGCCGCGGGGCCGACCACGACGGCCGCCGCGGGCGCGGCCTTCGATTCGTCGCACGCGGGCGCAAAGCCTGCGAGGAAGCAGCAAATTCCGAGGCTGCGAACGGGCTGCATGCGGCACCTATGCATCCGCCGGCGACCTCTCGCCAAAAAAACTGGTAGCTTCACCACCCTTCCATGCGGACGCTCGAAGAGAACGGCGGTCCCCCGGGCGGCATCGTCCTCGTCGAGCACCGTCCGCTTCGCGCCGTGACGGTCGCGGGCCTTTTTGCAGCCCTGCTCGCGCTCGTGCCGCTCACCATCGCACCGGGCATCGAGCCGCTCCGGCTTCTCACCTTCGGAGTGCTCGCCGCGGCGAGCGTGGCCTTCGTACGTCTCGGCTGGTCGCGCCCCGAGCGCACGTTGCTCGTCCCAAAGGACGGCGCGCTGCGCTGGGGAGCGGAAGAGCTTCCCAAGCCCATCGGTGTGGCACTCGACGGCGACGGTAACGAGGAGCCGCCGCTGTACCAGGCGCTCGTGAGGTTCTCCGACGGAAGCACTCGCGTGGCCCTCGAGCGCGCCGATCCGGGCCTCGTGCTCCGTGATGCGCTCGTGCTCGCGCGGCGGCTCGGCGTCGAGCTCCGGCCCGGCTGGGGCCTCGAACGGCATTTCCCCGAGACGGAGTTTTTGGCCGCGTGGGAGACCGCCTGTCTCGAGGTGCCGGACGCGCTGGCGGCGCGCGGCGCCGTCGACCTTTCGCTCTGGCCCGTCCAGAGGAAGACGGCGGCCGCTTGCCTGGCGGCGGGCCTCTTCGTGCCCCTCGTCACGCTCGGGCTCGCACGTTCGCCGGCGCGCTCCGTATCGCCGAGCGCGCTCGAGCTCTGGCTGACGGCCCTCTCTTCGCTCGTCGGTATCGCGCTCGGAGCCCTATTTTTCGGCCTTCGTCGCCGCGTCACGAGCACCGGCGGCCGCCTGCGGACGAGCCTCGTTCTTTTCGGAACGAGCCTCGGCAACGAGCGCGAGCTCGGTCCCGCCGTCCGACGAGCCTTCGCCGTCGCGCCCGACGCGAGTTTCGCGCGTCACGTCCTGTTCCCGACCAACCGCGGGCCCTTATCGATCCCCGCGGATCCCGAGGGCGCCGAGCGCCTCGCCGCGCGCGCGCTCGAGCCGTCGCTCGGCGAACGTGCGGCCCCGGCTGCGCGCGTTACTTCAGCACGCTACCGGAGTCCTGATCGACCTGCTCGGCTGCGCTCGTGAGCACCTTGGCCGCCCAGCGGATGCGCTCGGTCTTCACGAGGTAGTCGCTGCCCTTTTCGCCGGGCACCTTGTAGAGCTCGAGGAAGCCGAGCGGCTTCGAGCCGGCGAAGTATTCGACGCGGAGCACCGCGTCCTGCGGGCGGAGGGGCGGGTTCGGATTTTCGACGTATTCGCTGACCTGCAAGCGCTCGAGCTTCGTCATCCAGTTGCCGGCCGTCTCGTCGAGCTTCGTGGGCGTCGCCGGATCGGCAAAGCCGCCCTTCTTCTCCGGCAGCGCCACGATTTCTCGCGACTTCGGCCCCTTCGTGACGCGGACCCGAGTCACTTCGAGCGCCTCGAAGCCGTGCAAATCGCGCTCGAGCAGGCGCGATTCAGCGCTGAGGAGGCTCTGGGCGATCTCGCCGTTCACGGCGTAGACGGCGCCGCTCGACCCTTCCTTCGCGTAGCGCTCCTGCCCTCCCGGCGTGGTTCCGCCGATGACCAGGCTGTGTTCGGCGCCGCGCACCTTCACCTTGAGCGTGCCCTCGGGCTTGTCGAGGCCGAACTCTTCGGCGCGCTTCGGGTCGATCGGTCCGATCTTGCGGAAGGCCATGAGCGGCGCGACCTGCTTCGCGAGCTCTTCGGCCGACTTCACGCCGATGAAGCGCATCGTCGTGCGCTTGCCCGGCGGAGGTGCTCCCGCGTCGACGGCCGCGGCGCCGTGAGCCGCGCCTTCCGCCTTGTCGACCTTCGTGACGTAGTAGCGCCCGAACTCGTCCTTCTTGGGCTCGACCACGACGGTGCGCTGCGGTGACTCGAAGCGGATGAGCTCGACCGATTCGGGCGAGCCTCCCCACACCTCGACCTTGCTCTCCTCGGTCGAATCGAGGCCCTCCGAGGGCTCGCGCGACCAGACCGAAAACGCGAGCACGCTGGCGACGCCGAGCACGCCCGCATGAATCCAGACGCTCTTCATCGCCGGCCTCCCTTCGCGCGCGAGCGCCGGCTGATCCACACGCCGACCCCCATGACGAGGGCCGGAGCACCGAAGATGCTGCTGTAGAACCAGGCGAGATCTTCCTGCTTCGTGTGCTGGATCTTCTTGTCTTCTTCGGTGTTCGGAAGGCCCGCAACGCTCTCCTCGCCGATGAGCCAGCGAACGGCGTCGAGGAACAGCACCTGATTGGCAATCACTTCGGCCATGACGAAATCGCTGAGTGCGTCGGCGTCGGCGAGCACGAAGGCGCGGAGCTCTTTCTTCGCTTCCTTCTTCGCCTTCGCATCCTTCTTCTCGTCTTTCTTCTCGTCCGGCTTGTCGTCTTTGGCGTCGCCGAGCTGCTTCGTCACGGCGGCGCCGACGTTGAATACGGCCTGACGCTCGCTGTCCTTGTCGAAACGGAAGTTTCGGTTCGTATCGGCGAACGTGCCGCTCGCCGACTTGATGGCGAAATCGGCGCGCTCGGTCGCGCCCGGCGCTCGCTCGAGGCTGCCGCTGCCGAACACGATCACGGCTGCGCGCGGGGCGTTGCGGCTCAACGTCGACACGGAGGCGTGCGACGAGAAGCTCGAAACGATCATGCGCGTCTTGTCCGAGTCGTCCGAGCGCAGGCGCACGAACTGGCGCTCGTTGGCGAGCACCTCGCTCGAGTAAGCGAGCCCGACGGTGCGCGCGAGCTCGTCGAGAGGGCCCGACGCGGTGGCGGGGACGGGCGGCTTTTCGCGCAGAGCGGGCGCGCCCGACGCGGCCGGGGCCGCGGATGCCGCCGGTTTGGCGGAGGGCGCGGCCGGCGCTGCTGGTTTCGCCGAAGTCGCCTCCGCGGGCGCGCGATCGCCTTCGTTCGTGAGCGCGTCGCGCGTCGAGAACGCGTCGGCGTCGAGCGCCAGCAGGAGCTTGCCACCGCCCTCGGCGTAGCGACGAAGTGTCGCGATCTCCTGGTCCGAAAACGGCTCCGTCGGACCGAGCACCAGCACCGCTTCGGCGTCGTCGGGGATCGCGCTCGCGAGGCCCTGAGCGAGCCCGAGGTCGCGGACGACGAGGTTCTGGCGCTGGAGCAGCTGCTTCGCGATGCTGCCCGAGCGCGTCATGGTGCCGGACGGCCCCCGGGAGGTCTCGTTGAGCTCGCCGTGGCCGACCGTCACGTAAACGGTGCGCCGCTCGTGCGCGAGCTTCGTGAGTTGCTCTTGAAAGTCGCGATCGAGCGTCTTGAGCTTGGCTTTCGCCTGATCGAGCTCGGTGCCCAACGTGATCGAGTGCGTGACGCCGCCCTTCGAGAGGACGATCACGCCGTCCTGCGTGACGCGGAGGTCCCGCGCCGTCTTCGGCACGGCGAGCCGATCGAGCATCTCGATGCGGAGCTTGGGCGCCGAGGGGCGCAGATCGTCGAGGTAGCGCTGCACCTCGTTCTTCACCTCGTTCACCTGCGGGAAGAAGGCGACCACGCGCACGGGGTCGCTGACCGACGCCGCGATCTTCTTCGTCGACTCGCTCGCGCGGGACGTCTTGAAGTACGAAAAATCAACGTCGAGATCGACGCCGGACGCCGCATAAACGAGCAAGGTGAGGTAGACCGCCGAGACGCCGAGCGTGAGGCCCGCTTCGGCGGCGGCCCGCACGCGGCGGCTCTCGGGTCGTTCGGCCGAGCGCATCGGGCGAAGGGCCGTTTCGGCGAAGATGAGTGGCAGCGTCGAGATCGCGATCATCGCGATCCAGGCCACGGTCAACAGATCGAGCACCTTCGTCCGGCCGGGCTCCGCCATGTTGGCGATGCCGACGAGGTCCATCCCGCGGTCGGTCGTGAGCCCGTAGAACACGAGCGCGACGACGCCCGTCGCCGAGAGCGCGGCGAGTAGGCGCTCGATCGCGACCCGCTCACCGCCGGAACGGAAGCGCGGAGCGAAGCGGAGCAGCGTCGAGACGACGACCCCGATGACGCCGAGCGCCGTGACGAACCCGGCGCCCTTTTCGAGGCCGGAAAGCACGCGCTCGCCGACGTACACGAGCACGAGACCGCCGAGGTAGAGCGAGAGCAGCCAACTCGGCGCGCTCGCCGGCGAGGCCGCCGCCTTGGCGACGGGCTTCGCGGCGGGCGCCGGGGCCGCGGGTTTCTCCGAACTCGACTCGTTCACCGCCATCGGCGCGCCTCCATCACCTTCGTCGCGGCCAGGAGGAAGAAGAACGTGATCGCGAGGTAGTAGACGACGTGTTTGAGATCCAAGATCCCCTGCTTGAACGGAATGAAGTTTTGATGGTGGAGCGCGAGGGCCGCCAAGAACTCGTTGAGCGGCGCCTCGACGACGCGTGAGACCATCCACTGGAGGAGCAGCACCGCGAGCAGCACGGCGCCCACGATCGCGGCAACGACCTGCGACCGGGCGAGCGCGGAAGCGAAGAGGCCGATCGACGTGGCCGCAGCGCCGAGGAGCAGCACGCCGACGTAGCCGACCACGATGTGCCCGACGCTGATCTTGCCGTGCACCTTCACGATGAACGGCATGTAGATGGTGAGGGCGGTCATGACGACGATGACCCCGTACGCGGCGAGAAACTTGCCGAAGACGATCTCGGAGTCCTTGAGCGGCGCCGTGTTCAATAGCGTGATGGTGCCGTTCTGGCGCTCTTCGGCGAGCAGTCGCATCGCGAGGATGATCGCCGCGATCATCGTCGTTCCGCTCGCGGTCTCGAAGAACTCCATGAGCACGTCGAACGAGATCTTCTGCTGGCTGAGGCCGAACCAGTAGAACCAGAGCCCGTCGATGAGCAGCGCTCCGGCGATGATGGCGGTGCCGAGCGGCGAGCGCAGGTACGTGAAGACCTCGCGGCGCGCGATGAGCAGACTTCTCATGACTCGGTCTCCTTGGCCGCGTCGGTCGCGTTCGGAGCGCTGGCCGCAGGAGACGCTTCGGGGGCGGGCCGCTCGGCTCGCCGCCGCCGACCGCGGCGCCGGCCTCCCTCTTCGTCCTCCTCGCCGACGAGCGCGCGGAAGGTCGTCTCGAGGTCACGCAAGCGCGCGACCTCGAGCACGCCCACGCCCGCGCCGACGAGCGCGCGGCAAAGCGCGTCACGCACGTCATTTTCCGCGACCACCTCGACCGTCGCGACGCCGTCACCGATTTCGGTCGGATCCTCGGGCTCGACGAGCTTCACGCCCGAGACGGCACGGGCGATACCGCTCGCGCGATCGGCGGCGGCTTCGGGGCTCGCACCCGCGACACGCACCGTGAGCCGGATGCGCATGCCTTTTTCGAGTTGCGCCCCGAGATCGGACTCGGTCCCCGACCAGCGGATCGCTCCCTCCTGGATGACGAGGATGCGATCGCACGTTTCGCTGATCTCGTGGAGAATGTGGCTCGAGACGACGACGATGCGTTCGCCCGAGAGTCCGCGCACGAGCTCGCGCATCTCGACGATCTGGACCGGGTCGAGACCCGCGATCGGCTCGTCGAGCACGACGAACTCGGGTTCGTGGACGACCGCCTGGGCGATGCCGACCCGCTGCCGGTAGCCGTGCGACAGCGTGCCGACGAGCTGATGTCGCACGTCGCCGAGCTCGGTGAGCTCCTCGGCACTGCTCACCTTTTTCTCGACGTCGGCGGATTTTATCCCGCGCAGGCGTGCGGCGTACCCGAGGTACTCGCGCACCGTCATGTCGTCGTAGAGAGGCGGTCGATCGGGAAGGTAGCCGACCTTCGCCCGCACCGCGTGGGGGTTCTCGACGACGTCGAGGCCCGCGACCTTCACCGTGCCGCTCGTCGGCAAGAGGTCGCACGCGAGGATGCGAAGGGTCGTCGTCTTACCCGCGCCGTTCAGCCCGAGCAGACCCACGATTTGACCGCGTTCGATGTGCGCCGTCACCGGACCGACGACACGCCGCTCGCCGTAGTACTTGAAAAGATCCTGGATTTCGATCACTGGCGTTTCGCGCCCCCTTGTATTTCGACAGGCTCCGCCCGTTACCACAAAACTTCGCGCAACTGACCCGCGAATCCCTTCGCCTATTCCCGGCGCTATGCTGGAAAACCCTTGAACGACCCGGCCGGCCGCCCAAAAAAGAGCGAGAAACGGCGCGCACTCACGCGCGACGTCGCGACGGCCGCGCTCGCGCTCGGCTTCGCGCGCGTGGGCTTCGCTCCCGCCGAACGGCTTAACGAAGCGGCCGCTCGGCTCCGCTCCTGGCTCGCGAGCGGCTATCACGGCGAGCTCGAGTACCTGGCGGGTCCCGGCGACCGCGCCGATCCGCGCGAGCTCCTGCCCGGCGCGAAGACGGTGGTCGCCGTCGCGCTCTCGTACGCTCCCGACAAGACGCCGCTCCGGCGCGACCGCGAGGGGCCTGCGCTGAGCGGAACCGTCGCTCGGTACGCGCGCGGTGAAGACTACCACCTCGTCATGAAGCAAAAACTCGCCGAGCTCGCCGCGCGGCTCGACGCGATCGCCGGCGAGCCCGTTGCGCATCGCATCTGCGTCGATACGGCTCCGCTGCTCGAACACGGCATCGCTCACGCCGCTGGAATCGGCTTCGGCGGCAAGTCGACGCTGACGATCGTGCCGGGGCTCGGAACGTGGATCCTCTTGGGTGAGCTCATCGTCGGCATCGAGCTCGACCCGAGCGAGCCCGTGCCCGCTGGGTGCGGAACGTGCCGGGCTTGCCTCGACGCCTGTCCGACGGCGGCGTTCGTCGAAGCCGGAGTGCTCGACGCGCGGCGCTGCATCTCATACCTCACCATCGAGAACCAGGGCCCCATCCCCGTCGAGCTCCGCCCGAAGATCGGCACGCGCGTCTTCGGCTGCGACGTTTGCCAAGACGTTTGCCCGTTCAACGCCTCCCCCGCCCCACGCCCTCGAGCCCCCGAGCTCGACCCGCGGCCGGCCCTCGAAACCGTCGACCTCGAGCGGCTGCTCGCGCTCGGCTCGGCCGAGCATCGAAAGCTCGTGAAGCGCACGGCGCTCCGGCGCTCGACGCGCGCGACGCTCGCGCGGAATGCCGCAGTCGCCCTCGGCAACACGCGCGATCCGCGGGCGAGCCCGCCGCTCGAGCGCGCGCTCGCCCAGCATCCGAGCCCCCTCGTGCGGAGCCACGCGGCCTGGGCGCTCGGCGAGCTCGGCGCGCACGCCTCGTCCGGGGCGCGGCCGGCCCTCGCCAGGGCCGTGCGCGAGGACGAAAGCGACGCCGTGCGGCACGAAGCCGAGGCCGCCCTCGCGCGCCTGGGAGTAAGCTAGAGAAACCCAGTGCCCACCAGTCTTCATCCCGAAGAACCCGCGGGCGGCTCGCGCATCGGTCGCATGAGCGCGGCGCAGCTCGGCCTCGTCGTGCTCTTCGTCTCGATGACGGTGCTCTTCGGCGCGAGTCTCGTCGCCTACCTCATCACGCGCGCGCAGAATCCCGTCTGGCGTACGCCCGAGATGCCGCGGCTGCCGGTCGGCTTGCTCGTGAGCACGGTGCTTCTCGTCGCGCTCAGCGTCTTCATGCACCGCGCGGAACGCGCCGCACGCGCCAATCGCCAGGAGGGACTCTTGCGCGAGCTGAAGCTCGCGTTCGCCTCGGGCGCGGCGTTCCTCCTCTGCCAGTCCGCCAATTGGAAGACGATGCTGCCCGCGCTCTACGGCGCCGATCCCTTCGCGCGCTACGCCTTCACCTTCTACTGGCTCACCGCGCTCCACGCCGCGCACGTCGTCGGCGGCTTCATTCCGCTCGGAATCGTGCTCGCGAACGCCCGCCGCCGCCACTACTCGAGCTCCCGCCACGAAGGCGTGCGCCTCTGCAAACAGTACTGGGATTATCTCGGCGTCGTTTGGCTCGTCCTGCTCGCAACACTGTATCTGGCGACCTAGCGGCGCGCGCGTGCGAATCGGCGCGACGCGCCGGAGACGGAAGCGCTTTCAGGGCGCGAGCCGCGCGGCGCGCCACGTCGCGCCGTCGCGTTCGTAACGAAATCGATCGTGGAGTCGGAACTCGCCGCTCGTCCAGAGCTCGACGACGCTCGGCGTGAAGGCGAGCATGCCCCAGTGCCGAGGGCGCGGCACGGTCGAGCCGGCAAACTCCCGGTCGCGGCGCGCGAGCTCGGCTTCGAGCTCGGCGCGGGTCGCGATGGGGCGGCTCTGGGCCGATGCCCAGGCTCCGAGTTGCGTGACGCGATCGCGCTTCGCAAAGTAGGCGTCGGACTCCGCGTCGGAAGCGCGGGCGACGGTGCCTTCCATGCGGACTTGGCGTCCGGTCGCGGGCCAGAAGAACGCGAGCGCGGCGTGCGGATTTTCATCGAGTTCGCGCGCCTTGCGGCTCTCGAAGTTCGTGACCAACCGGAGAGCGCCGTCGACCAGGCCCTTGAAGAGCACGTAGCGAACCGCGGGGCGGCCGCTCGCGCCGGACGTCGCGAGGGCGAAGGCGTCTGCGAACGGAGCGCCCGCCTTTTCGGCCTCGCCGTACCAGGCGAGGAATTGCTCGAGCGGGTCGATTCGGGGGGCGTCGGAGCCGTCGTCTGCGCGGACGTTCGGGATCCCGGTCGGGCTGGTTTCGCTCATACGGAAAATGTTTCGAGAGAGCGGGCGAGCATAGCACCCGAAAAGCGTGTGATAAGATGAATGCTTCCTCGCGTTCGCGCGTCAGGCTGAGAACGGGAGCATCCCATGTCCAAAATCACGACCTCGCGCACTTCGTTCGTCCTCGCTTCGACCTTCGGGCTCGGCCTCGCGTTCGTCGCGGGCGCGGCGTGGGCCGACGGCGACAAGCTCGACGAAGCGCGGCAGAACACCGCGAAGGCCATCAGCCTCTTGCAGGGTGTCGAAGGCGCGAAAGGGGACGCACACCGCAAGAAGGCGATCGATCTCCTGACCCGCGCGCAGGGGGAGATTCTCAAGGCCAAAGGCGAGTGAAGTTCGGCGTCGTCGCGCTCGGGCTCGTCGTTGCGAGCGCCTGCGCTCCCCCCTCGCGCGCCCCAAGGGTCGCGCACCAGGAGCCGGCGCGTGGCGGCGAGACTCGGGCCCCGCTCGCCCCGCCGCCGGACGAGACGCCGCCGGGTGACAGCGACGTTCCGGCGATCGTCGACGAAGACGCCCCGGACGACGGCGCCGAGGAGCTCTTCGACGCGCCGCCCGCGACCGGCAAGGAGCACCCCCACCCGCTCGACGGTTGGACCGAGGAGCAGATCCGCGAGGCGGTCTCGAGCGACATGAAGAAGCTCGGCGCCATGTCCCTCGGCAGCCCGAGCGCCGGACTGCTCTTGAACGGGGTTCAGGCGACGAAGAGCGAGCTGCTCGATCCCGTCGCGCCGGGAGCGTCGTGGGGCACCGAAGAGACGCTCGCGTACCTCGAGCGAGCGCTACGCCGGGTGCACGAAGAGATCGCCGGAACCCCCGCGCTGCCGCTCGGCGACATCAGCGCCGAAAAAGGCGGGCCGATCTCGCCGCACGTGAGCCACCAGGCGGGTCGCGACGTCGACATCGCCTATTTCTACAAGGGGGACGGGCGCTGGTATCGCCGCGGCAACGCCCGGAACCTCGACGTTCCTCGCAACTGGGCGTTCGTTCGCGCGCTCGTCACGGAGACGGACGTCGAGCTCATCCTCATCGACCATTCGATTCAGGCGCTCCTGCGAGAACACGCGATCTCCATCGGGGAGGATCCCGAGTGGGTCGACGGCGTGTTTCGCGGGGGCGCCGGCCTGCGTCCGCTGATTCGCCACGCTCGCGGCCACGCGACGCACATTCACGTGCGCTTCTTCAACCCGCTGGCTCAGGAGACGGCCCGGCGCGCGTACGCGGCGCTCGTCGAGCGGGGCGTCGTTCCGCCCGTGCAGAGCTTCATCCAGCACCGCGCCCGGCGCGGCGACACGCTCGGCAAGCTGTCGAAAAAGTACGGAGTTTCGGTCGCCGCCATCAAGCAGGCCAATCGTCTGAAGAAAAGTCTGATCCGCGAGAAACACACCTACTTGATCCCCGTCGCTCGGCCGCGCCCGGCTCCGCCTTCGCGGCGTCTCACGTTTCCGCCGCGCCGCCTGCCGCCCGAACGAACGAGCACCAAAGAGGCTCTCGACCACCGCTGACGGGTGGAGTACGAGCGAGGGCTTCCCGAGTGCCCTCCCTCCTCTCGAAGCTTCGCGCTCCCATGCCGCTCGCCGTCTTCGGCGCGCTCGCGGCCTGCAACCAAGGACCGGCCCCCGAGCTCGTACGCCTCGAGCTGCCGGAGATGGTGACGACGACCGATCCCGCCCGCGCGCTCGTGCGCGCGCGCTACCCGATGAAGGGCTCCGCGGTGAGCCCGGGACCGCACGACTACGCGGTGACACCCGCCGATGTAGCGACCGTGGCGCCGGACGGTGCCGTCGCTTGTCAGAAGACCGGTGACGCGAAGGTCGTCGTCTCCATCCAGGGCGTGAAGGGCGAAACGACGCTGCGCTGCCGCCTGGTCGATCGAGTCGAGCTCGGCGAGCTCCCGCCGCTCGACGTGACCCGAGGTCCGGTCACGCTTGCCGCCCGCGCTCTCGCCAAGAACGGCACGGCGCTCGACGACGTGCCGGTCGTCGTCTCCTCGGAGCGCCCGAGCGTCGTGCGCGTCTCCGGACTCACGGCGGCGCCCTTGTCCGTGGGCGAGACGGGCCTCGTCGCGCGCGCCGGAAACGCCGAGAAGAAGCTCAAGGCTCGGGTCGTCCGCACGCTCAACGTCGAAGCGCTTCCACTCGACGGCGGTAAGCGCATCAACATGAGCCTGAAAGAGGGCAAATACGAGCTTAGCGTCGCGTTTCCGAGCGAACGGACGCTGAGCGTCGAATGGCGGGGAGCGCCGTATTGCGCGTACCGAGCCACGAGTAAGTCCCACCGTTCGAACTGCGTGCTCCAGGGCAAAGGCGGGGTCGTTTTCGACAATCCCGCCTTCCTCGCGAGCGGCTCGACCGAGGTTTCGACGCAGGGCGTGACGCTCGCCGAGGTCCCCTGACGCCGCCGCGCTACCGAATGTAAGACAAAGTCATCTCGACGCCTTGCTCGTCACTTCCTTGTCACATTCGACGAGGTGCGTCAGACTCTAGGTCTCGTGGCCGCGCTCGCCGCCGTCATCCCGTTCCCGATGCACCGCGTCCGGCGGAGGCGCACGGTAACGGATGTGTTCGCTCCGCTACGCGACGCGTCCGAGCTCGAACGCGCCGGGGCTCGCTTGTGGTGGTCGTGCGCCGGCATGACGACGCTGCTCAGCGTCGTACTGCAGTTGTCGCTCGGCTGAACCGGCGTCAGTCGCGCGGGCGCCGCGAACCTTCGAGCTTGTTTTCCAGCAAGCCGTAGAGGATCGCCATCGCCGACCAAAGGCGATTTTCGGCCTGGTCGAAGATCACGGATTGCGGTCCGTCGGCGACGTCGGCCGTCACCTCTTCACCGCGGTGTGCGGGCAGGCAATGCATGAAGATCGCGTCGCGCTTCGCGAGGCGCATTGCTTTGGCGTTCACCTGATACGGCGAGAGCGCGGCGTTGCGCTGCGCGCGCTCCGCGTCGGAGTGCCCCATCGAGAGCCAGACGTCGCAGTAAACGGCGTCGGCGTCCCGCAGGGCTTCGGCGGGATCTTCGGTCGTCGTGATCACGGCCCCGTGCTGCTTGCCGATCTCTCGCGCTTCTTCGACGAGGCCGAACGGCACCTGGTACCCCCGTGGCGAAGCGATCGCGCACGCCGTTCCGGCGAGCGCGGCGGCTTGCATCAAGCTCACGGCGACGTTGTTACCGTCGCCGAGGTACGCGATCTTGAGCTTCGAGAGCGAGCCCTTGTGGTCGGCGAGCGTCATGAGATCGGCGACGCTCTGGCACGGATGGTGACCGTCCGTGAGGGCATTGATGACGGGGATCGTCGCCGCCGATGCGACGCGCGCGACGTCCTCGTCTTTGAACGTGCGGATCACGAACGCCCGGGCGTAGCGTGCGACCACGCGCGCCGTATCCTCGAGCGTTTCGCCGCGGCCGAGCTGCAAATCCGAGCCGTTCAGGAAAATCGGAACGCCGCCGAGCCGCACCACGGCCGTTTCGAACGAGATCCGCGTGCGCGTCGAGGGTTTGCTGAAATAGAGGCAGACGGTGTCGCCGGAAAGCACGTTCGGACGGCCGTGCGGCTTCGCCTTGAACTTCGCCGAGCGTCGCAGAAGGTAAGCGAGGTCTTGGGCGCTGAGGTCGGCGGTCGTGAGAAGGTCTTTCACTGGATTATACCGAGGGTGCTAAAGGCGGAGCCGGGCACCCTAACACGGGGGCGCGGCGCCCCCACCCCTGCTCGTTCTGCTAGATTGGAGCTCTCGGTTTTTGTCCGTTTCCAGAGCCCGGAAGACAGCGCTCCCCGTCCTCTTTCCCAGGTCCGCTACCGGGGGCTTGACCGTTCGCCACTAGGACTTCCCAAGGCATGCTTTATCGACACTTCGCGCTTACCTCCCTCACTCTCTTCGCTGCGTTTTCGTGTGTGGCTGGTTCGGCCCCCTCCCCGAACGACGACGATGACGACGACGGCGAGGGCGGCTCGATGGCGACCGGCGGCGTCAGCGGCGGCGGCGGGACACCTCCGACGGGGGGCGCGGCTCCGAGCGGGGGCGCGGCGGGAGCCGGCCTCGGTGGTGCGGCCCCGACCGGCGGGGCGTTTCCTACGGGCGGGACGGCGACCGGCGGCACCGCGACTGGCGGCGCGTTCCCCACGGGCGGGACGGCGACCGGCGGGACCGCGACCGGCGGGACGGCGACCGGCGGGACGGCAACCGGCGGGACGGCAACCGGCGGGACGGCGACCGGCGGCAGCGGTGGCGGCGGCGGGCCGATGAATCCCTACGGTGGCAAGGGGTTCGTGCCGAGCAGCGTGCGCGCGTCGGACGCGATGACGACGTGGACCAACTTCAAGGCCCAGCACGTCGTCGCGTGCGGCTCGCAATACCGAGTGAGCTTCAGCACGGAGAGCCAGACGGTTTCCGAAGGTATCGCGTACGGCATGCTCGCCGCCGTCGGCAACAGCGACCGAGCGGTCTTCGATGGGCTCTGGGCGTATTACAAGCAACGCCGCAACGCCAACGGCTTCATGCATTGGAAGATCGACGGCTGCACGACCAACCCGACGAGCGACGGCATGGGGAGCGCGACCGACGCGGAGCTCGATGCCGCGATGGCGCTCATTCAAGCCGAGTGTAAATGGCCCGGCAGCAGCTACCGCGCCGACGCACAGGCGCTCCTCACCGCCATCCGCATGCACGAGGTCTCGGGCAACTACGTGCTCCCCGGCGATTCGTGGGGCGGTGGCGGCGCCGGGTGCATCAATCCTTCGTACTTCTCTCCCGGCTATTACCGGGCGTTCGCTCTCGTCGATACCTCACAAGCCGCGTTCTGGAGCAATCTGGCGAGCACCGGTTACGCTCAGCTCGGCGCGGACGGAACCACGGGCCTGGTTCCCGACTGGCGCGGTAGCTGCGCGAGCCGCGGCGGCAACTACGGTTGGGACGCCGTGCGCACGCCCTGGCGCATCGCGACGGACTACCTCTGGTGGGGCACCGCCGAAGCCGGCGCCTTCCTTCAGAAAATGTCGACCTGGGCGAGCGCCGGAGGCGGCGGCGCCTACGCCGTTTCGGAGGTGCAGACGGGCTACCAGCTGAACGGCACGAAGCTCAACATGGGGGCGCGCAATTCGGCGTTCTCCGGCGGCTTCATGTTCGCCGGCATGGGCACGAGTCAAATGGCGGCCGACGACTACACGGGGGCGTTCCTGTCCGTGAATCAGTCGCTCGGCGACAACGCGTACTTCCAGCGCGCGCTCCGCACCGTGTTCATCTTGCTGCCCGCCGGGCTTTTCCCGAAGGGTTGCTGACGAGCCGCTTCGTCATGGCTCGGGCGACGCGAGCGTGTGGTAGCTTCGCCCGCCATGGCGAACCCCACTGCTACGTTCGAGACCTCGCTCGGTGAGTTCAAGGCCGAGCTCTTCGTCGACAAGATGCCGCAGACGGCCGGAAACTTCGTGAAGCTCGCGAAGGCGGGCTTCTACGACGGCCTGCACTTTCACCGCGTGATCAGCGGCTTCATGATCCAGTTCGGCTGCCCGCACTCCAAGGATCCGGCGAGCCCGCGCGCGGGGACCGGCAACGGACCCGACGGGACGATCAAGGACGAGCACCCCGCCGACGCCAAGATCTCGAACGAGCCGGGCACACTTTCGATGGCGAACACCGGCCAACCGAACAGCGGAAGCTGCCAG
This sequence comes from Polyangiaceae bacterium, assembly GCA_036374535.1. Classification (GTDB taxonomy): domain Bacteria; phylum Myxococcota_A; class Polyangia; order Polyangiales; family Polyangiaceae; genus PMG-095. The sequence goes on along the minus strand of DASUTR010000779.1, from coordinate 8,000 downwards.
TTCTTCATCAACACCGTGCACAACAGCTACCTCGACTGGTTCACGCCGGGCGCGTCGAAGCATCCCGTGTTCGGCAAGGTGGTTTCCGGCCTCGACATCGTCAAGAAGATCGAGACCACGCCCACGGGCGCCGGCGATCGCCCGAAGACGCCGGTCAAGATGATCAAGGTCACCGTTCAGGAGTGAGCTGAGGCCGTGAGCTACGGCGGTTCGCTCACGTCGAGGCCGTCGCTGCACACGTCTTCGAGCCCGTGGCCGCGGTGCGCTTCGATGAAGGCACGAAACACCTCGGGCTCGAAGCAATCGGCCGTGAGCGTGAACCCCCAGCTCGACGCCGCCCAGCGCGTATCGAGGCGCGGATCCGGCGCGAGCAGCGTGCGGCGCGTCGGCTGTCCGCGCGACACGCACGCGGGATCGGGGCCCACGTCCGCGAGCAACGCCTCGGCGACGGCGACCTCGGCCTCGCAATCGGTGCACGAGTACGTGAGGGTCACCGCGCCGTGTTCGAGCCCGTGAACCCAGAACCCGCGCGGGATCGGCTCGTCGTAGACGCGATAGGCCGCCCACGTGCCGTAGTGCGTTCCGGTGCAAGGCGGATTCGTCGAGTAGTCGATCTCGACGCAGAGCTCGGGCGTATGGTTCGGCGGCTCGTGCGCGAACTCACGTTCGACGGCGCCGCAGGCGCTCCCGGCGCTCGGCGTTTCCGTGAGGGGGGCCGCCGGGTTCGCGGGCGTGCCCGAGCCTGTTACGAGCGATTCGGTCGCGTCTCCGCAGTACCCGGTCGTCCCTCCCCCGCCACCCGCGCCCGAGGAACCGCCGCCGCCGTTCGTCCCGGCGTCGCCGGCGTCCCCGTCGTCGCCCCCGCACCCCGAGCCGCCGAAAGCGAGCGCGAGAAGCAGCGCCGTTACCGGCCGCAGTATGGAATGATGGGGCACGCGGGTCCTTGGCCTCGAGGATAGCGCGCGCCGGCCATGCCCGTCATCCCGGACCTGTTGCACGCGGAAGCCCGTCTCTGGGTTCGAGAGCCGGAACTTCGCCAGGCGCTCACGTTCGCGTTCGCGTCGGGCAGCGGGTCGGACGCCTTCGAACGCGTTCTCGAGCGTATGGAGCTTGCTCCGAGTCGCTTCGTCCCCGACTGCTTCGCGAAGGATCTCTTCGTCGAAGAGCTCGTAGCGCGCTGCTTTCAGTTTTCGCACGGGGCGCGGCGCATCAAGCCGCGCCGCCGCTCACTCGTGCCGCTCGTCACCCACCCGCCCGACGACGACAAGACGGTCGAGTTTCGCCAGAAGATCCTCACGGAGCTCGTCGAAAGTGCGGAGCTCCGGAGCTCGCTCGAGCGAAGTTGGGCGGCGGTCGAAGACGTCTTCGGCGCGCTCGAGGGCTCCGAACGCGGACGCCACCAGGCCCGCATCGAGCGGCGGCTCGAGATCCTGCGGGCGGCGGCCACGGCGTTCGACGTGCTTTCGACCTCGTTTTCCGGCGCCCGCTCCGGCCTCGACCGGCTCGCTCGCTTCGGCAAAGAGATCATCGGCAGCGAAGCCTACAAGAATCTCACCGAGCTCCTCGATCACGAAGGCCACCTGGCGACCGTCGACGTGCGACTGCGCCTCGCTCAAGACGGGCGGCTGCGCGGATTCGAGATCGTGCGTGTCGCCGAGAACAAGTACAACCGTTATCACGTGAGTCCGTTCGGGCGCTTGCTCGGACGTCTGAAGCGCTTCTTTTTCGGGTACGTGCTGCGCGAAGAGGAAGTACTCGGACGGCTCATCCAACACGTCTTCGACGGCATCGAGCCGGCGCTCGTGACGCTCTTTCAGCTACGCCGCGATTTCGAGTTCTATCTGTCGGCGCTCGGCTTCCGCGCGTTCGCCGAGCAAAAAGGCCTCTCGACGTGCGTGCCGGAGCTCCGCTCGGTCGAACCGAACGCCCCGCGGCCGGACAGTCGCTTCGAGGCGCTCTACAACCCTCACCTCCTGCTCGAAGAGCATCCCCCGCGTCCGACCGATCTCGCGCTCGGCGGTAGCGCGTTCTTGCTCGTGACCGGACCGAATTCGGGCGGAAAAACGCGCCTCCTCCAGGCCGTCGGGCTCGCTCAGCTGCTCGCGCAGGTCGGCTTCTTCGTTCCCGCGAAGAGCGCGGTGCTCGCGCGCCGGCACGGACTCTTCGTTTCGGTCGTCGAGGAGGCGTCCGCCGACGCGCGCGAAGGGCGGCTCGGTACCGAGCTTTTGCGCATCCGCCGTCTTTTCGAGAAGCTCGATTGGGGAAGCCTCGTCGTCGTCGACGAGCTCTGCTCGGGCACGAACCCGTCGGAAGCCGAAGAGATCTTCCGCCTCGTCGTGGATCTCTTGGCGGAGATAGAGCCGCAGACGATCGTGACGACGCATTTCTTGCACTTTGCGGCGACACTGAAAGACGAAAACCCCGTCCCGCGTCTGGAGTTTCTGCAAGTCGAGCTCGACGCGACGCAGACGCCGACTTTCGGTTTCGTTCCCGGTGTCGCCACGACGTCGCTCGCGCGGCGCACCGCCGAGCGGCTCGGTGTCACGAAAGAGGCGCTGCGCGAGCTCGTCGATCGCTCGAAGCGCGTCCGCGCGTCCCGCGCGCCCTGACCGACTCCGTCGTGAAGGTCGCGCTACGAGCTTTACCGCAGCAAGTGTTCGCGCCGGACTGCCCAGAGAATCCCCCCGGTGAGATGCTGCTTCATGGCTCGCTCGCTGAACACGGTTTGGTCGTGTCCGAGTGCCGTGAAAAAGGCCCGGTAGTTTCCGTACTCGCGATCCCACACCATGGGCTGATTGTCGCTGCGCTTGCGCGCCAGGATACGGAAACCGGGTTTTTTCGACCACGTCTCGTGCTGGTCGAAGTTCTTCCATTCTTCGACGCGCTCCCACGGATTCGGTAGGCCGGCGACTGCCGGATGGGCCGCGTACTCGGGAGCGAAGTCCAGAAGACCCGTGGTGCCCTGCGGACTGTGCGTGACGCCGCCCTGCCCGATGAGCTCGAGGTAAAAAGGCCAGTCGAATTCGGCGTCCACCGCGGCGTGCACGCCGGCCCACGCACCGTGCCGCTCCACCATCCAAGTTTCGATGGCTAGCTCCTCGTCGGAGTTCAGGACGTCGCCGGTCGTTTGCATGAAGAAGACGATTTCGAACTGGGACAACCCTTCGGCCGTAAAGTGCTCGTTCGACGCGGTGACGACGACCGTGAAGTCTCGCTCTCTCGAAATCGCTTCGAGCATCGTAACGCCCGCTTCGATGGACGCATGCCGGTAGGCAATCGTCTTCGTGTACACGAGCATCTTGAACGTGCCGTTGCGAGGTGCGTAGGGATCCGGCGGAAGCACACCACCCGTGCCGCCGGTGTTGGTGCCGCCGGTGCTGGTGCCGCCGGTGTTGGTGCCGCCGGTGTTGGTGCCGCCGGTGTTGGTGCCGCCGGTGCTGGTGCCGCCGGTGCTGGTGCCGCCGGTGCTGGTGCCCCCGGTGCTCGAAGTCCCGCTCGCTCCGCCCCCGGCTGGTTCTCCAGCGCTTGCGCCCGATCCGCCGGAGCTCGACCCTGAACCGCCCACCATGCCGGCAGCTCCCCCGGTAGCTGCCGGCGCACCGCCCGTTTGACCGCAATCGTCGCTGCCGCAGCCGTCCTCACCCGCCTGGCTCGCGCCCGCATCGCTCTTGTCCGCAATCGTCAGACTGACGGGCTCGCAGGCGACCACGAGGAATAAGGGCACGCTGCAGAGGGCCCCCACCTGCTCGAGTCGTCTCAGGGTCGCGATGCGCATTGCGTAGCTCGTCGACCACTAGAGCTTCGAGGGGGCCCGTTGGATCACTATTTCGCCTCGGCACCGCTCCCGGCGTCGATCTCGACCGGTGGCACGGCGTCTTCTGGCTCGAGGAGGCCGCGGAGCACTCCGACCTGCGGAGAGCCGGGCGCGCGCCGCGCAAAGTCTTCGACGACCGCTCGCGCCTGCCCCTGGCTGCCGACGGCGAGCAACGCCCGGACGCGAAGTACGGTCGCTTCCGGCGCGAGCGCCCTCGCAGAAAGACGGCTCAACTCGTCCAGGGCCTCGAGGGCTCGTCGCGGAGCTCCTGCGGCGAGAGCCGCACGCGCCCGGTCGAGCAGGACGATTTCGCGAGCGAGGTCGAGCCGCGAGCTTGCGCGAGAGCTCGCTGCCGAGCTTGCCACGGCAGCAACGGGTTCGGCCGGTACTCTCCGCGGGCGGGGGACGGGCGGTTCGGGCGAACGGCGGGGGACTGAAACCACCGGGCGAACACCCGCTTCGGGCGGAGGCCCGGTGAGCCGGGGTACGTTCGCCGCCGCCACCACGGCGCCTCCCGCGAGCACGCCGTAGCCGAACCACTTGATCAAGAGCACGCTCGCGAGGGAGTTCTTGGCGCCGAACGCCGCGGCACCGGCCGTCCCGGAGCCGGCGATGGCCGTGGCGATCGTCGTGGTAGCGCTTGCCGCCAGCAGCGCGGCGATGGCCGGAGCAGCGGCCCGAAGCGATTCTGCCGAGGGGCCGTCGTTACGCCCGGCGCGAACCAGCCGGCGCAAGGTCTCGTCGGTGTCTTCGCTGCGGGCCCATGGCACGAGATGGTCCGATCGCGTCATCGTCGTGCCCCAGCTTCCAAACGCCGCAGCGTTTCGGTGAATCGCTCGCGCGCCCGGCGAACACGCGACGCGACGGTGCCACGCGGTATCTCCAGGGCGACGGCGATTTCGGTGAACGTCAGGCCCTCGAGCTCGAAGAGCGTGAGGGCCGCACGGAGATCCTCCGGTAGGGTCGCGAGCGCTCGGTCGAGGAGGGCGAGGCCTTCGCGGTCGAGCAGGGTTTGCTCGGGCGGGGGACAGGTGGATAGCGTCTCGTCGACGTCGAGCTCGATCGCTCGGGCGGCGTGGCGCTTGCGGGCTCGCTGCTGTTCGAGCGCCGCGCGGAACGCGGCTCGCATCAGGTAGGCGCGTTCGGAACCCGGCTGAATTCGATGCGCTTTCGCGAGCACCCGAGCGAACACGCGCTGCGCCGTGTCGTCCACGTCGCTCGACGGCACGCCCAGCCGGCGGAGGAAGCGCCACACGGAGGCGTACTCGCGCGCGATGAGCTCTTCGACTCGCGCTTCGCTGACGGCTCCCACGGTTCGAGAAGGTGTCCCCGCGCTCCGCGGGGCGGCTAGAGCAAACGCGAACGCCTTCGTAGAAACCAGCATGGAGCGGTGCTGATGGGATCAAGACGCGAAGAGGGGGTTCGGATCACAAAAAATCACTCCTTCCTTGCTTCAGAGCCGTCCGCCGATGCCGGCGAGCCCTCGCACCTCGAAATGGCCGGTGTCGGCGAGCGGTTCGCCCGACTCGTAGCGAAAGGAGTATTCGCTCGGGACGTACAAAGCATCGGCGCCCGCGCGCACCCACAGGTGTCGAGTAAACAGCGGGAACATCGCTCGCACGGGCAAAGCGACCGCCCACCAGAGCGCGCTGTCATTTCCCCCCGGCCCGGCCTCCGAGTCGCTCGCCGTGGCGCGCAAGCGGCTGAACTCGAGCCCGAGTCCGGCGTCCACGACGGGTGTGCCGAGCTCCATCCAAAGAACCGCTCGCATGCCTGCTCGAGCGACCGAGAGCTCACGCCCATCACGCTCGAAGCCCAAGGTGACGAGCTCGCCGGCACCCACCTCGATGCCGGGAAGAAAGCTCGGACACGGCGCGTACCGCGCGAACAAGGTTGCGCCGAGGGTCGGTGCGGGTACCCAGCCGGCGGCAGCCACGAAATCCGAACCCACACCGAAACCTCTCCCGCGACATTCGCCTTCGGCGGCGGCGCGCGCCGGCGGCGGCGCGGCTTTGGTCGGGGCTTCCTGCGGAGACTCCGCCGGTTCGGAAGGCGGCTCGGGAAACGCGGCGCTCGACGAGCCGGCCGGCGCATTCTTAGCGGCACCGCCGCGGCCCTGCGCCGCGGTACGCTCTTCGGCAAAGACGACCAGAACCCAGGCGATCGCCCGGAGAAGCTCGCCGCAGTCGCGAGCCGCGACGGTGCGCTCTTCGCGACCCTCGAGCGCGACGAGCTCGAGCTCGGCGATGAAGCCTGGTGCGTCGCGCACGACGGTGACCGCAAGCTCGATCGGAGAGCGTCCAGGGGCGCCTTCCTCGAACGAGACACCCCGCGCGCGGATCTCCGCGTTCAACGCGTCCCGCTCGTCGCATTCGCCGTGCCAGACGACCGATGCCTCGAGCACCGAGGACGCTTGCGCCCGCCCGGACGAAAGCGAAACCACGAGCCCAAAGGCCGCCGCTCCTGCCTTGGCGAGCAAGCCCGCGGAAAAACGCCTCCGGCCCAACGACGAAAACGTAGCACGGGAGCGCATCCGACCGCGTCGCCTAGTTCCGACCTTCTTCCGTTGCCGGACCCGTGCGCGTGAGCGTGAGGAACGGCACGCGCGTGTACGGCACCTGATACACCTCGTTCACGAAATGAACGACCTGCACGCCCGTCGACGGCGTGCCGTGCTCCGGCCAAAGAAGGTCGTCGAACGCGCTCTGCAAGTTCACGGAGAACCCGAACGAAAGCTCTTGTCGTACCGGGGTCGGCGGCTCGGGAACCGGCTTGTAGCCGCGGGTTCCGTAGCCCACGGAAAGATCCACGTAGCGAAGCGCGCGGAGCGACTTTTCGCGATTCACGAACGGTAGCGACGCAAGGTGATAGGAGAACAGATAGGTTTGCCCGGAGTAATCCTCGGGCGTGTTCAAGGGGCCCTCCGTCGACAGAGCGTGGAAAAAGTCCGCCGACGGGAAGTACATGATCTTGACGCTCACGGCGCGATCGAGCTCCGGGATCAGCATGAGCGCGAGCGCCGTCGCCTGCCCGCTCGAGTTCGCGACGATATCCGCCCACGACCACCCGTACTTGAGGTGGTACGCGTCCTTGAACTCCACGGCCGTGAGGAACGTCGTCGTCATCGCCGTCGCGGCGACGATGGACCCCGTGCGCGGAAAGCCGCCCCACTCGAAAATCCCCGCGAAGCCGCGGTTCATCAGGTACGCGGCGTAGTAGTGACCGAGCTTGTCGGAGCCGCCCGCGTAGGTATCGATGCCGAACGACCCCTCGTTCAGAATCGTAAACCCGACGCTGTCGCTCTTGCGGGACCACCAGGCAGCCGACACCCACGTCCACGCCGTCACGTAGATACTCCCGACGATCGCGGCCGAGCCGACCTGCTTCCAGGGGAAACCTTCGTCGCCGCTTTTCGCGAACGGAACCGTCTCGGGCGTCGGCGGTGGCGGCACCAAGTCGGGCGCTGGGGCCGCTTCTGCGGAGGTGATCGGCGGCGGCGGGAGCACCGCCCCCCTACCCGGCGGTGCGTCGTCGCCGCGTCCAGTTCGAGCCGCGGTCAGGACGAGACTCAGAGCGAGGACGTTTCTCGAGGCGAAGCGAAACAAAGCGGGTTTCAATGGCTCGATCAGCCGGGCGGCGGACCGAACCCTCCGGCGCCCGACCTCCGCCGGTTACCGCAGATCGTTCGAGCCGTCGACCCGCCGGCTGAAACCGGCACATGCCCGGAGGGGCGAGCCAGAAGGAGCTGGCCGATGCTCGCGCGGGCTCGACCCCGTACTCAATGAACGCCGAACGTACGGCGTACCGTGCGTCACGACGTCACGTAGCGCGAGCATCAGCCGGTCTTTCGCCCGACCCAAGCCATCAGCCCGCCGATGCCCGCGACACACGCGCCGAGCGCGCCGACATAAAGACTGAGCCCGAATACGAGGTGGTAGGGGTCGCGCCAGCGGTGAAGGAACGTCTCTTCGAACGTCAGAACAAGGGGGACGCTGAGCGCGGGAACTGCCACAACAGCACCCAGCACGAACAGCACCCATCCCGCGATGCGCACGCCCGAGCGTAGCAGTCAGCTGCGAAAAACGCCGGCTCAGGGCAACGTCGCGCGAGCGTTAGGGCCTTCGCAACCAGTCCGCGATCCCGACGTCGGATACGACGTCACCGGGCGTCCTGGCGCGAGTAGCAG
>DASUTR010000778.1:0-22413 GCA_036374535.1 Polyangiaceae bacterium | reverse complement strand
CACGGGGTAGCGCGCGGAGGCGAGCAGGTTGTGCACGGCCATCATGTGCCACGCGTGGTGTCCGAGCGTGATGAAGCTCAAGCTGCCGACGACGACGAGCGCGGACGTGTAGATGAATGCGCCGCACACGACCCAGACCGGGAGCAAGAAGTACGCGGCGACGGGCGGCGGCGCGAGCGACCACGCGACGCCGACGGTGACTGCTCCGGAGACGAAGTTTCCGAGCGAGTGCAACTCGGGCCGCGAGATGAGCACGAACGGTAGGCTTCGCACCGGGTAGACGAGCAAGCGGTCGAGCTCCCCCGCGACCAGGTAGAACGGAAGCATCCAGATCCCGTTCATGGTGGCCTCGGCAAGGCCGAGCACCATCGCGCTGAGTCCGAACAAGAAGAGCACCTCCGCCGACGACCACTGGCCGATCGCGGGCGCGTGCGTGAAAACCGTCCAGAAGAAGGCAAGCGCCGCCGCTTGCGACGAGAGCGCCGTCACGACGCCGACGGCGAAATCGACGCGGTACTCCGCGCGCGATTTCAGCGCTATCCAATAGAGCTCGAGGTAGAAGCGCAGCGCTTTCATCACTAGCCGCCTTGCACCTGGTGCTTCTTCAGCACCGACGAAAAAATCACGCTACCGAGACCGACGAGCGCCGCGCCCCAGGCCGCCTGTGCCGCGAGGAGGCTCGGGACTTCGGCGCTCGGAGCTAGCCCGAGCCAGATGGTCACCGGAGTTTCGATGATGTGTCGGAACGGCAGCCATACGGCGATGTCGCGCAGCGCTTCCGGCATCATCACGAGCGGCGCGGCGAGCCCCGAGAACACCTGGTGGAGCGCCATCTTCGCCGTGACGATGCCGTAGCCCGAGTGCAGCACGAACACCGCCTGCACGAGCAGGAACGTGATTCCGAACGCGACGAAGAACGCGAGGGCGCCGCTCGCGAGACCGCAGAGCGCGGCGGCGAACGACGCCGGCAGGAGCCCGCCGCCCACGAACCAGAGCCCCACGGCGACGATCGGCGTCGCGAACACGAGGTTCACGAGCACGTCACCGGCCGCTTGCGCCATCTGAAACGCGCCGAAGCCGAGGGGGCGAATCACGTCGGTCGCAATGAGCCCCATGCGCACGCGCTGGAGCACTCGCCAGTCGACGTTGAGTGACAGGATTTCGCTCACGACGAACGCCGTCACGAGGTACGCGAGCATCGCCGGCAGCGCGAGCGGCCCCGGGTTCGGATTTTCCCGGTACACCGCGACCCACACGAGCACGATGACGCTGTACGCAACGCCGTTCGCGAGCAGCGCGAGCAGCGTCGCGGAGCGATAGGCGAGCCGCGTGCGCGCGGTTTTTTCGGCCAAGAGCGCGAAGCTCGCCGCCAGGTGCGAGAACGTCGCGACGCGGAGCGCATTCGCGGTCACGGGGACCTCTGCTTGCCGTTGCCGTTCGAGCCGGTTCGGTAGAGCCGCGAGACGAGCGCGTCGATGCCGACGCCTTCGACCGCGATGTCGCGCACGCTGAGGTGCTTGAGCACGGCGCCCGTAATGCGCGGCGCGGTGCCGCGGCCGGGACATTCCACACGCAAGCGGCGCGGTGTTTCCCAATGCGGCCGACCGCCCTCGTTCACGAGCTCGGCCTCGAGTTCCCGGCGCGCCTGGCTCGGCGGATCGCTCTCGAGATCGGCGACGAGCGTGCGCTCGGCGGCGAAGCGCTCTTCGAATCCCGCGAGGCTTCCGTCGTAGAGCAGGCGCCCCTGGTCGAGCACGACGAGCCGTTCGCACGTGGCGCTGATGTCCTTCAAATCGTGCGTCGTGAGCACGATGGTCGTACCGAAGCGCTTTCGCATTTCGACCAGGTGCTCGCGCACCCGCTCTTTGACGAGCACGTCGAGGCCGATGGTGGGCTCGTCGAGAAACGCGACGGCCGGGGCGTGCAAGAGAGCGGCCGCGAGATCGCAGCGCATGCGTTGTCCGAGCGACAACAGGCGTACGGGCGTATCGAGGAATGCTCCGAGCTCGAGGCGCTCGACGGCTTCGCCGAAGGTGAAGCGGTAGACGTCCTCCGGAATCGCGTACATGGTGCGGAGCAGCTTGAAGCTCTCGCGCGCCGGGATGTCCCAGAGCAGCTGCGGCTTCTGCCCGAAGACGACGCCCATGTTGAGCGCGAGCTTGCGGCGCTCTTTCCAGGGATTGAAGCCGAGCGTCGCGAGCGTGCCGGACGACGGCACGAGAATGCCCGTGAGCATCTTCACGGTCGTCGACTTGCCTGCGCCGTTCTCGCCGATGAGCCCGACGCTTTCCCCGCGGTGAATGACGAGGTCCAGGTCGGCGACGGCGGAAACCGTGTCGCTCTTCGGGCTGAAATACGAGCGCAGCCCACCCCAAAATCCCTTTCCCCGTTTTCTCCGAAAGTAAGTCTTCGAAAGCTTCTTGGTTTCGATGGCGATGTCCATGACTGGCCGGAATGAGCTGAAAAGAGAACGATCGAGAGGTGATGGAACGAAAAAAGCCGCCGTGGCGGGGGCCAGGGCGGCTTCAGTTCACGAAAGAGAAACTGCCCTAGCCGGACACTCCGTAGGCGCTATCGACCTTGGCCCAAGCGGAATTGGGCGACGTCGGTCGGTGAAGGTTCGAATCAGCCATCGTGGTCTTACCCGTGGGCGGCAGCCATGATGAACGAGCGCCGCGAGAGCGTCAAGAGACGCGGGTGAACCCGGGTGATCGGCGAAATGTCGGCCGGCGCGGGCCGGTCCGCGGGTGCTGGGGTAAGTATGGACGATGGACGGTGAAGTCGTCGTCCGTAAGTACAACGCACCGCACGAAGCCGAGCTCAGCGCAAACTACCTTCGCGAGCACTGGATCCACGCGCGCGTCGACAACGACGTCCTCGTCAACCTCGATCCGTTCTATTCGGACGCATTCGGCGGCGTCCGGCTGCACGTGCGAAGAGGCCAGGCCGAGCGCGCCGACGAGCTCCTGAAAGAGCTCGAAGCGGCCGAGAAGGCGGCTCGCTCGGCGCGCGACCCGACCACCGCCGCCGATCGCGCCGCCGACCGCGCACTCGCCGGAGCGGTGCTCGGCGTTCTTTTGCCGATCGTCACGCACGCTTTATCCGCCTGGATCGCGTGGGGCATCGACTGGAACGCGCTCTCGCGGCGCGGCCGCCGCCGCCTGGCGATCGCCGTCGTGATCGACGTCGTCGCGTTCGCACTCGCGGGGCTTGCGCTCGCCTACGCGTGACGGACGAAGCCGCGCACGAAGTGGTCCTTCATGGTCGCGAGCGCGGCGGGCGTGGACGCGCCGCCGAGCATCCACGGAAGCTCGATCTCGTCGAGTGCCAGCGCGCGCAGGCGAGCGCGGTTCTCCGCTTGTGAACGCTCGCGCTCCGCGCGCCGAACTCCGGCGGCGAGCGCCGCGTCGCCCGGTGCAGGCCCGAAGGGAAGCTGCGGGACCAGGTTCGAGAGTGCCACGCGCGCGTCGGGACGGAAAATCTCGGACCGCACGCCGTTCACGACGAGCGAGGCGATCGGCAGCTCGAGCTCGCCGCGCAGCGCCTGCACGAGCTCTTCGGTCTCGTTCACGGGCAGCTCCTCGGGTAGCGTCACGACGACGGCGCCCGCTTGGGACGGGTCTTGGAACATGTGCCACGCGCGCTCCGCGTCGGCGCGCAAGATTCCTGGCGGCGCAAGATCGAGAATGACCTTGGGAACGCGCAACATTTCGAGGCCGTGACCCGTGGACGGTGCGTCGAAGAGCACCGTATCGAAGCGCGGAGAACCGTCGGAAAGGGTTTCCGTCGAGTGGTACCAGGCCTTGCCGAGCACGGCCCATTCCTTGAGTCCGGGCGCGCCGGCAAAGAAGCTCTGCACGAATCGATTTTCGAAGATGGCGCCGGCGAGCGCGCGGCTGCGGAGCTTCATCTGTCCGTATTCGCGGATGGCGGGACCGGGCGAGAGTGCGACGCCGAACAGCCGGGGCGCGAGCTCGGTAATGTCGGTTCCGAGCGGCGGCCGCCCGAGCAGGCTCGAGACCCCCTCTTTCACGCCCATGACGGCCACGAGCACGCGCTGTCCCGACTCCGCGAGCGCCATGGCCAGCGCGGCGCAGACGGTCGTCTTACCGACACCGCCCTTACCAGTAACGAAAAGAAAACGGCGTCGGTGCAGATCCGGCATGGGGGCCTGTCATGGTAGATGAAGCGGGATGAGGCTTTCGGCAATTCTCGCGTGCGGTGCGGCGCTCGCAACGCTTTCTTGCTTCCAGGAACCCACGAGCGACGACCGGGTCGCGACGGCCTTGTCGAGCCGGCCGCCGAAGCAGACGTACAAGTCGCTCTTGCCGACAGGCGGCAACCACATGTTCCTGGCCGTCCTCGCCGGACAAGGCGCCGGGCCGATTCGCGTCGGCGCGAACGTCGCGCAGGTCGAGCGGCTGATGCAGGCGCCCTGCGAAGTGCGGTCGGAGAACCTCTGCCGTTACGTCACGCGCGGCATGGATTTCAACCTGCTCGGCGGTATCACGCAGTCGTTGTACATTCAGCGAGCCGGGCGCCCCGCGGGCAAAAGCGCCACGGGCGAAGAGCTTCGTTTCGGATTCTTCCAAGGCATGATCCCGCCGGATCTCCGGCTCGGCATGTTGCCCGAGGCTATTCAACAGCACCTTGGACCGCCCCAGCGTGTCGAAAAGGTGCCGGGCCCGAACCCGCAGAACACCATCGAACGCCACTACTACCCCGGCATGGTGCTCGACTACGACTGGTGGCCGGAAACCGAGCGGCTCATCCTCGGGGGCATTCGTATCGTGCGCGATCCTAGCGCCGTTCCCGTTTCGGCGGCGCCGGACGCCGGCGCGCCGGCCGACGTTGACGCTGGCGCGCCGAGAACCGCGGCGTCGGTGAAAGCGCCGGCGGGCGACGCCGGCGCTCCGCGTCGCGAGCCCGAACCGCGCTGATCGCGCGCGCGGCGTCAGAGCTGGCGCAAACGGCGCCGTTCGAGGATCGTCTGCTGCGCGATCGCTTTTTGTGCTTCGAGCGGCTCGATGAGCGTCCACGCGTCGTGCTCCGGGCGACCGCCCGCCATCTCGAGCAGGATGTCGGCGGCGCGTTCCGGCGCGATGCCGTCGAAATGCCTTCCGGGAAGCTCGACGACGGCCGTGCGCGCCTTGAGCCCTTCTAGCGTCACCAGCACTTTTTCGACGACGGCGCGAAAGACGAGCTCGGAGAAATCGCGCGCCTGACCGATGCCGAAGAGCAGGATCTTGTCGAACGGCAGCTTCGGCCGCCCCGGCACGAGCAGCGTTTCGCCGAGCGTGCCCGAGACGAAGCCGCTCGCGACGAGACGCGAAACACGGCCGACGAGACGCCAATCGACGAGACCCGCGACGCCCTTCGGCGGCCGCTCGCCCTCGGCGAATCCGCAGACGAGCACCTCCGTTCCCGAGAGATCGAGCTTGCGCAAGTGCGGTTGAGTGAAGCGGAGCTCCATGCGCTCTCCGGCGGCTACCCGGGCTTCGTCTCGGCGACGGGCGGCGGGCGATCCTCGTCCTTGCGCCCGAGATCGTCGGCGACGCGATCGAGCACTCCGTTCACGAACGCGCCGCTATCTTCGGTGCCGAAGCGTTTCGCGATTTCCACCGCTTCGTCGAGCGCGACGGCGCGCGGCACGTCGGGCCGCTGGCTGAGCTCCCAAACGCCGAGGCGGAGCACGTTGCGATCCACGCGCGCCATCCGCTCGAGCCGCCAGTTGGTGCTCGCCTTCGTGATGCGTTCGTCGATGCTCGCGAGCTCGGCCTGCACGCCGCGCACCGCTTGGTCCGCATAGGCGCGATCCTCCGCGTCGCCCGGAAGCTCGCGCCAAAACTCGGAGATCGCGCGCTCTACGTCGGCGCCGGTCGCCTCGATGGCGAACAGCATTTGCAGCGCAGCTTCGCGAGCGGTCGTTCGGGCTCCCATGGAGGACGCAGGGGTTACCACGGGTCGGGCGGGGTCGCAGCGCCGCCGGGGGGTCGTCCCGGTTCGCCACGTCCTCGCCCGGCACGTGGGGGCCGAGATCCAAAACGGATTTGCCGGGAATGAACCACTGCAGTGAAGCGAATGTCTCGTGCCTCGCAGCGGCAAATCGCATTTCTTGCAGCACCCGCGCAGCTCCGGCTCGCGCTCCCTCACTTCTTTTCGAAATCCCACGGAATGGGCTTCGGGGCCACGGCGGGCACCTCGGCAGGCGGAGCCGGCGGCGCCGTCCAGAGCGGCGCGTCGCGAGTGGGCGGCGCGCCGCTCGGCGGCACGGGGGAAAGCGCCACGACCGCTACCTGGTCGTTCCGGCGCCGGCACTGACTCGCGGCGGCCGCGAATGGCGTCCGTGCTGCGAATCAGGCAGGCTTTCGCCGATTGAGCGACTCCGCCGGCCGTTGGAATTCACCCGAGGACGAGCGGAGCCGCGCGCTCGAAGCCGAACGCGCCCGGACCGCGGAGTGGGTTCGGGGCATGGTTCGCGCGCTCGACGCGGCCGTCGTGATTCCGGGCACGAAGATCGGCATCGGGCTCGACGCGGTGCTCGGATTCTTCGCGCCCGTCATCGGCGATTGGCTGGGCGCAGGCGCGTCGCTCGTCTTGCTCTGGGTCGCGTTCCAGCGCGGTGTGCCGCCCATCATCGTCGCGCGCATGGTGTTGAACGTCCTCATCGACACGCTCGTCGGCATGGTGCCCGTGCTCGGGGACGCTTTCGACGTGGCGTTCCAGGCGAACAAGCGCAACCTCGACTTGCTCGAGCGCCACGCGAGCGGAGGCAAGCCGCGCGCGCGTGATTACGTGGTGGTCGGCGTTGCAGCGCTCGTCGTGCTGCTGCTCGCCGCGCTGCCGGTCGTGTTGGTCGCGCTCGTCGTGCGCTGGCTCGCTTCCGGCTGAGCCGACATGGTCGGTATCTTCGAGTGAGCTCAGCGCACCGAGTCACGGTGCGCAAACGTCGAGACAGCTCGTGTCGAGGCACTCGGACCAGGGCCCGTAAGCGGCGCCGGCGTTCGGGAACTGAGTGACGCAGTCGTCGAGGCACGTGTCGGTCGTGCAGGGGATCGCGCACTCCTCGAACTCGGCCACGTCCGAGGCGAGCGCGTAGTCGACGTACTCGGAGCAGCAGCTCGTCTTGTTGCACGCCTGGCATTCGGTGTCGTCCTCTTCGGCCCCGCAGATGCACGGCTCGGCGCACGAATCGTTCTGGCACTCGATGACCTCACCGATGGCGGCACCGGCGACCGGGTACATCGTCACACAGGCGTCGAAGCACTCCGCCGTCGTGCACGGGCTCGCGCACGTGTAGAACGCCTCGGCGTCGGCCGCGAGGTTGTAGTCGGCGAGCGGCTCGCAGCAGTTCGTCTTGCCGCAGGTCTGACACATCGTGTCGGTCGTTTCGGGAGCGCAGACGAGGCAGCGATCGGTCGCCTCGATCTGCGCGTCGCAGCCTTGGACCACGGTTTGTCCGGCCATACACGAGACCATGTTCGCGGGATTCGCCACGCACGTGCTCAGCGCCGGAACCTCGGTGGGACAGGCTGCCGCAAGCTCGCCACACTGGGTAAGACACGTCTCTTCGACGGTACCCGCGCACATGGCAGCGACGAGCCGATCGCAATAGGGACCGCACGCCGAGGGGCTTCCGCTCGAGCCACCGGTGGCGCTGCCGCCGTTCGACGTGCCGCCGTTCGAGCTG
Organism: Polyangiaceae bacterium; assembly: GCA_036374535.1. Classification (GTDB taxonomy): domain Bacteria; phylum Myxococcota_A; class Polyangia; order Polyangiales; family Polyangiaceae; genus PMG-095. The sequence continues at coordinate 14,723 of DASUTR010000778.1, read as the reverse complement.
CCGCCGTTCGAGCTGCCGCCGTTCGAGCTGCCGCCGTTCGAGCTGCCGCCGTTCGAACTGCCGCCGTTCGACGCGCCGCCGTTCGAGCTGCCGCCGTTCGACGCGCCGCCGTTCGAGCTGCCGCTCGCACCCCCGTTCGACGTGCCGCCGGTTCCGACGGAGCCCGGCTCGCCGCACGCACAGCGTTCGCCCTCGTCGCAAATGTCGTCTTGGTTTCCGTCGAGGTCGAGGCAAACGCGCTCGCGACGACAATCGGAGTCGGTCGTGCACCCGCCTTCGGAGTCATCGCCGCCGCCGTCGTCACCGTCGTCGTCGCCCGCGGTGAAGCAGCCGAACAGCGCAAGCGGAATCACGACCAAAAACCAGCGAACGCCCCCGAAGCCACGGCTCGACATGTGTGTCCTCCAAACGGGCTCCGAACCCGATGACGTTCGGATTTTGGACCTCGCGCGGCCGGTCGGTCAAACGGAACGCACCGAGTGCTACCCTTCCCCGCATGGAACGCCGGCCATTCGGCTCCACGGGAGCTTCGGTCGTCCGCATCGGGCTCGGTACCTGGCAAATGGAGGGCGACGATAGGACGGCCGCCGTTGCCGCGCTGCGCGCAGGGCTCGACTCCGGGATGAAACATGTCGACACCGCCGAGCTCTATGGCTCGGGTCGCGTCGAGTCGATCGTCGCCGATGCGATCGAGGGGCGGCGAGACGAGATCTTTCTCGTCTCGAAGGTGATCCCGAGCAACGCGAGCAAGCGGGGAACGATCGCGGCGTGCGAGAAGAGCTTGAAGCGCCTGCGCACCGACCGGCTCGATTGTTATCTCTTGCACTGGCCGGGATCGCACCCGCTCGAGGAAACGGTCGCGGGTTTCGAAGCGCTTCGCGAAGCGGGAAAGATCCGTGCGTGGGGCGTCTCGAACTTCGACGAAGAGGAGCTCGCGCGCGCCGTCACCCTCGCTGGCCCCGGCGCGATCGCCTGCAACCAAGTGCTTTATCACTTGGAGGAACGCGCCATCGAGCACGCGGTCGTCCCATTCTGCGAACGCCACGGCATCGCCGTCGTCGGCTACACTCCGTTCGGCGTCGGTGCGTTCCCGCCCGGCGGCGCGGCGGGAGCCAGAGTGCTCGGCGCGATCGCGGACAAGCACGGCGCGACGGCGCGGCAAGTCGCGCTCGCGTTTCTCACACGGCGTCCGTTCCTGTTCGGGATCCCCAAATCTTCCCGCGCCGAGCACGCTCGCGACAACGCCCGCGCTGGAACGCTTTCGCTCGACACCGCCGACGAGGCCGCCATCGAGCAGGCGTTCCCGCTCGGCCGGCGCCGCCGGGGCGTGCCGACTCTTTGACCCGAGCGGGCCGAACGAGCATAGTGACCGCTCGGGACTCGGATGAAGAGCCAGAGGAAGCGCTATCGCGTCTTGATGGTGGAAGACAGCCGCCTGAGCCTCGAAGTGTACGCCCAGCGGCTCGAGCGGCGCGGCTACGCGGTGGCGACCGCGGGCTCGGCGGAGGAAGCGCGTGGGCGCCTCGAGGAAGCGCAGCCCGACATCGTGTTGCTCGACGTGTTCATGCCGAAGGTGAGCGGATTCGAGTTCCTGAGGGAGCTCAGAAGCGCGCCCGCCACGAGCACGACGCCGGTCATCCTGATCTCGGCGCTCTCCGACACCAAGCACATCGTCGAGGGACTCGAGCTCGGCGCGAATGACTACGTGACGAAGCCCATCGTCATGCCCATCCTCACGGCGCGGATGGAAGCGCTGTTGCGCTCCGCCGAGCTCGTGCGCCGCCTGGAGGTGCAGACGGAGCTACTCTCGAAGCTCGCGGCCTTCGACGACCTCACGGGCGCCTACAACCGCCGCTCCCTGTTTCACCACCTCGAGGCGGAGCTCAGCCGCTGCCGGCGCTACGGACGCAGCGTGAGCGTCTTGATGGTCGATCTCGATCACTTCAAGCGCGTGAACGACCAGCACGGTCATCTCGTCGGCGACCAGGCGCTGCGCTCGATCGTACAGATCATGCAAGGCGAGCTCCGCGCGATGGATCTCTTGTGTCGCTACGGCGGCGAAGAGTTCTGCGCGATCCTGCCGGAAACGAACCACCCGGGCGCCGGGCGCGCCGCGGAACGGCTTCGCTCCGCCGTCGAGCGCGCCAGCATCGAGCACGAAGGAACGAAGGTTCCACTCACGGTGTCCGTGGGCGGCGCGAGCTGGTCGAACGCCGCCGGCAAGGAGGTGCCCGATCTCCTCGCCCGCGCCGACGAAGCGCTGCTCGAGGCGAAGCGCTCCGGCCGCAATTGCGTCCGTATCGCTCCCGAAGTGAAGCCCGACGAGCTCACCACCTGAGCCGACTAGGGCCGCGGCGGGATCGCGACGCACTCGACGAGGTCGAGGCCGTGGCCGTGGAGGCCGGCGATGCGCGGCGGGTGGTTCGTGAGCAGGCGCAGGCGGCGCACGCCGAGCTCGCGTAGGACCTGGGCGCCGAGACCGTACTCGCGGAGCGTGCGCGCCGGAGCGGTGCTCACCGAAGGATCGGACTTGGCGTCCGCCTCGAGCTCGACGCCCAGCGGATCCTGCGGCGGCAGGTACACGACGACGCCCGAGCCCTCGTTTTCGATCGCGCTCAGCGACTCGGCCAACGCTTGTCCGCCGTTCGCGATGGACGAGCTGAAAACGTCCGACACGAGCGAGCCCCGCTGCATGCGGCAGAGCGTCGTCTCCCCCGGCTCGCCCTTCACGAGTGCGAGTACGCGGCGCTCGTCGAGCTCGGATTCGAACAGCACGGCTTTCCAAGTCGTGCCGGTGCGATCCAGCACGACTTCGCGCTCGGCGATGCGGCGCACGAGCGCCTCGGTCTGCAGCCGATACGCGATGAGATCGGCGATCGTCAGGATGCAGAGACCGTGACGTTCGGCGAAACGCTCGAGATCGGGCAGACGTGCCATCTCCCCGTCGTCGCGGATGATTTCGCAGATGACGCCCGCGGGCGAGAGCCCGGCGAGGCGCGCGAGATCGACCGAGCCCTCGGTTTGTCCGGCTCGCACGAGCACGCCCCCTTTTCGCGCTTGAAGCGGGAAGACGTGACCCGGAACGACGACGTCTTCGGGGCGCGCGTCCGGGCTCGCGGCGACGCGGATCGTGTGGGCGCGATCGGACGCGCTGATGCCCGTCGTGACGCCCTCGCGTGCTTCGATGCTCACGGTGAACGCCGTGCCGAGCCGGGCCGCACGGTGGCCGGGCGCGCCCATCATCGGCAATTCGAGCCGCTTGACCTGATCTTCGCTGAGCGTCACGCACACGAGGCCGCGGCCGTGCACCGCCATGAAGTTCACCGCTTCGGGCGTCACGCGTTCCGCGGCGAGGCAGAGGTCGCCCTCGTTCTCGCGATCCTCGTCGTCCACGAGAATGACGAATTTTCCGGCACGGATATCGTCGATCGCGGCCTGGACGCGTTTCAAGTGCTCGGGCGCGATGTCGATGACGCGCGGGACCTTGGGCGTCACGGCGCGCCCTCGAGCCAGCGGGCGACGTAGCGCGCGACGAGATCGACCTCCAGATTGAGCAGGCGCCCCGGCGCTAGGTTCTGGAGCGTGGTGACGGCGAGCGTGTGGGGAATGAGCATGATCGAGAACGAATCGGAGGTGACGGAGTTGACGGTGAGCGAGACGCCGTCGAGCGCGACCGAGCCTTTCGTCGCGACGTAGCGCAGGAGCGAACGCTCCGTACCGACGTGGACTTCGAGGGCCTCGCCCGCGCGCTCGGTGCGTAGGACCTCGGCGATCCCGTCGACGTGGCCGGAAACCAAATGCCCGCCCAGACGGTCGCCGGCGCGGACCGCACGCTCGAGGTTCACGAGCCGCCCGGGCTCGAGCCGGCCGAGCGTCGTCCGCGCGAGCGTTTCGACGGTCACGTCGGCGTCGAAACCGCCCGGCGGCGCCTGGACCACGGTGAGGCAGGCGCCGCTGACCGACACCGATTCACCGATCACGAGGCCCTCGAGCGGCGCGTCGAAGCCGAGGCGGACGCCACCCTCACGCTCGCTTCGAGCGCGGAGGACACCCGTGCATTCGACCAGACCCGTGAACATTCCGGCAGGACATACCACGCCAATCCACGAGCCGATCCTGTGCCGGGGTGTGCCAGCGCGCGCTCGACCCGGGCGTAGTGCGAGTTCGAAGAGGGCACGGTCCTTGCTGTTCGAAGCGGCATGGTGAGGCAGGTGTGGGCGCTCGACCGGTTGAGGTCCGTCGCGGTTTCGTTTACCGGCGGCGCTTCGGTGCTTCCCGGCGAAGCATCCCGGAGCATTTCGGGCCTTCAGCCGGCCGATCGGGCGCGGGAACTGCTGCCGCTGCTCGCGCTGAGCCTCTACGCCGTCGCGATCGTGAAGACGGGCTGGCTCGCGGACGATGCATTCGCCTCGTTCCGGGCGGCGGCAAACCTCGTGAACGGCCACGGGTTCTTGTCGAACCCGCCCGAACGCGTGCAGGCCTTCACGAACCCTCTCTGGACGCTGCTCTTCGCCCTCGCGTACTCGGCGTCGAACAACGCGTACGCCGTCGGCATCGTGATGGGCCTCGTGGCGTCGCTCGCGACGGTCGCGGTGATCGCCTTCTCGCGCCGCGTCGAGGTGGTGCCGCGTACGCTCGCCGTGCTCACGCTCTGCTTGTCGCAGGCGTACGTCGACTTTTCGACGAGCGGCCTCGAAAATCCGCTGTCACACCTCTTGATCGTACTCGTCTACGCGGGCGCGCGGCGCGATCGCCCGATGTGGTTCATCGCGCTCTTGTCGGGACTGCTCGCCTGGAACCGCCTCGATCATCTGTTACTCGTCGCCCCGCTCCTCGCCGGCCGGTTGTTTGGCGCCGGCCTCCGCGGCGTGCTCGGTGAGCTCGGGCGCACGGCGCTCGGCTTCGTGCCGTTCTTCGCGTGGCAGCTCTTCGCGATCGCGTACTACGGCTTTCCATTTCCGAACACGGCGTATTCGAAGCTGAACACCACGATCGCGACGAGCGAGCTCGTCACTCAGGGCCTCTGGTACTTCGTCGAATCGGCGGCGCGCGATCCGCTGACGCCGCTCGTCTTGCTTTCGGCGATCGCCGCGCCCTTCGCGACCAAGAACTGGCGGCTCTTGCCGTTCTCGCTCGGTATCCTGCTCTATCTGATTTACGTCGTCCGCATCGGCGGCGACTTCATGGCAGGGCGCTTTTTCTCCGTGCCGTTCGTGCTCGCCGTCTGCGTGCTCTTTCTCGACGTAGTCCCCGCGCTTCCTTCTCCGCTTCCGCTCGTCGCCGGCCTGGTCGTGTTGCTCGTGCCGCTCGCCGCCCACTCGTCGCCCTTCTCCGATCCCCCTGCCGCGACGTGTCCCGTCCCGGAAAGCGGCGTGGCCGACGAACGCAGCTGCTACCGCGCCCACACCGGACTCGTCGCCAACGTGCGCGCGGCCAAATACAAGAAACACGCGTACTACGAGCAGGGTCAAGCGCTGCGCAGAGAGGGCGCCGCCGTCCACGCGGAGAACGTCGTCGGCATGAAAGCGTTCGCCGCCGGCCCGCGCGTGCACCTCGTCGATCTCTTTGCGCTCACCGACCCGCTCCTCGCGCGCATTCCCTATGTGCCCGCCGACCAATCGTGGCGCATCGGCCACTTCTCGCGCCCCGTCCCCGAAGGCTACGTCGAAAGCGTACGCAGCGGGCGTAGCCGCATCGAGGACGCGTGCATCGCGCGCTTCTACGATCGGTTGCGGCGCGTCACGCGCGGTTCGATTTTCTCGTGGCAGCGCGTGAAGGACATCGTCTGGTTGAATTTCCGCGAGCGCACGGTCACGGCGTGCGGGAAGCAGTAGGTCGCCGCCTCAAAACCAGCGATATCCGGCGACGACGGGCACGTAGAGCGTCGAGGGGGCTCCGCTCGTTGACAGCAGCGCCGTCGGTAGCAGCTCGACGAGCCAGTGACCGTCGTCGTTCTGGTCGATGACGTAGCCGAGCTCGAGCGCGGGGCCGAGCGCGAGATCGGTGGCGACGGTGATGTGATCGCCGCCCACGCCGAGGACCGGTGAGCTCGCGCTGCCGGAGCCGAACGCCACGCCGCCGCCGAGCCACCACTTCTGCGTGATGCGATGACCGACGGCCAGCGAACCCGCGCCGACGGAGGCGAGCGCGCCGTCGGACGAGCCGAAGCCGCCCGTCCCGCGAAACACGAGCTCGGTGTGCGGGGTGAGCGCCCAGCCGGCGTCGAACGCCAAGCCGAACACGAGTCCGCCGGGGCGCGATTCGGCGGTCTTCTTGTCGTCGCCGCTACCCTCTTCCGCGGTGCCGACGAACTTGTACACGGACAGCGAGAGACCGAAGCTCCCGACGAGGCCGTCGAGCGTGGGAACGGTGCGCGGAGTTTTCTTGGGCCCGGGAGCGGGACGCGTTTCGGCGGGCGGCGGCGCGGTCGCGGTGGCGTGCGTGAAGACGAGCTCGAGGCTGCTTCCGTTTCCGGCGGCTTCGAACGTTTTCGACTCCTTCCAGGCGTCGAGCTCGAGCTCGAGCTCGTGATGGCCGCGCGGGACGAGGATGGTCGTCGGCGTCTTCTCGTCGAGCCTTTTTCCGTCGAGCGCGACGTTCGCGCCGGGCGGCTGGCTATCGATGCGAAGTCGCGTCGAGCGCGCCTTGATCTGGGCGATCGCGAGCGTCGAGGCGCTCGTGAACTCGCCGTTCTCTCCCGCGGCTGCGACGTACGCCTCGTACGCGAGGACGGCGTCGTGCGGGCGCTCGAGCTTTTCGAGCGAGCGCGCGACGTTGTACGTGATAGCCGGGGAAGCGTGGAGCTTCTCGGCCTCGCGAAAATTCTCGAGCGCCGCCGCGTAGTCGCCGGCTTGGAACGCGGCGACGCCCGCCTAGAAGCGCTCGCGCGCGGCGTCGTTCGCTTGAGCCACGGCGGACGGCGCGGCGAGCAAGAGCGCGAGCACGACGGCGAGGAAGCACGAGCGCATGCGGGAGCCGGTACGGTACTTCGCCCTGCGCTCGGGGAGCTACGCGCGCCTACGGAAGGCTCGTCGCAATGGGGCGATCGCAGCGCCCATTCAGCCAAATCAGGCCGTTTTTGCAGCAGTGACCCTGCGACAGCGACTCGCCTTTCGGGCAGCGCGCGGCGGGCTGCTGCGCCGTACGCGTGCGCGGGCGCGTGCGCTGGCTGTCGCGGTCCGCGTCGCGATCGTCTCGGTTCGTGTCGCGGGTCGTCGGAAGCGGCGACGAACGCGACCCGGGTTGAACGGGCGCTTCGTAAGACCCGTCGGCACCCGGCTGCGAAGCCGAGGGTTTCGCAGCCGGTGCGGGGAGCGCGGAAGGAGCCGGGACCGGCGCGACATGGCTTGCCGCCACGGGCGCTTCCGTTTCGGTGACCGGTTCGTCCTGACTGCGCTGTCCCGCCGCGAACGCGACGAGCGCGACGACACCGAACGCCGCGGCGCCGCCGAAGAGGAGCACCCTGTTCCGACTGCCGCTCGGCGTGCGCGTGCGCTCCCAGTTGCCGTCGGTTCGGGCAGAACCGCTGCTGCCCGCGGCGTCCGTCGGGGCGGAGCCGAGCGCTCGTCCGCGGAGAGCTCGCGACTCGGCGGCGCTCGCCTGAATCGTCGGGGCAAACGCGGCGGCCGGCGCGTTCGCCATGCGACGAATGCGGCCGGCAACGTGCGACGACGCCGGCGACGAGAAAGGCTCGAGCGCCGTTGCAAGCTCCGCCATGCTCGAAAAGCGCCGAGCCGCGTCTTTTTCCAGACATTTCGCGATCACGTCAGACAGCGCGCGCGGTGCTTCCGGGCGCAGGTCGGCGACGGACTTCGGTGTTTCGGTGACGATTTGCGCGCTCAGCGTCGCGATGTTGTCGCCGTCGAACGGCGGGACACCGGTCACGAGCTCGTAGAGCACGATACCGAGACCCCACACGTCCGAGCGCTGATCGACGTTCTTCGCGCTGATGATTTGCTCGGGCGACATGTAGCCCGGCGAGCCCATCACGGCATCGGTGCGCGTGATGCCGCGCTCACCCGTCGCCGTTGCCTTCGAAATCCCGAAATCGAGCACCTTCACGAGCGGGGAGCCGTCGATGCCGCGCGTGAGGAACAGGTTCGCGGGTTTGAGGTCGCGGTGGATGATGCCGCGTGCGTGCGCCTCGGCGAGGGCTTCCCCGGCCTGCAACGCGTAGTCGACGGCCGACGCGACGGGCAGCCTACCGCTGTCGCGCAGCACGTGCCCGAGGTCCTGCCCCTCCAAAAACTCCATCACGAGATACGCGGCTCCGCCGTTCGCCGTCGCAACGTCCATCACGCGGGCCACGTGCTCGCTCTTCAGCTGCGTCGCCGCCCGCGCCTCCCGCAAGAATCGCTCGACCGCTTCCGGCTGCCGCTTGGCGACGTCCGGCAGCAGGAACTTCACCGCGACCTTCTGCCCGAGCACGAGGTGGCGCGCCGCGAGCACGACGCCCATCCCGCCGGCGCCGAGCACGCCCTCGACCTCGTACTTCTCCGCGAGCACCTCGCCCGGCTTCGGAATCCCTTCGAGCTGCTCCGGTTCGACGGACACGGTGGACATCCTACCAAACCCCGAACACGTGGACGATCGCGCCTCCGCGCGCCGGCTCGACGCCGAAGTTAATCTCCCGCGCCGCCGGGGAAACGAACCCGTACCCGACGCTCGACCCGAGCGCTTCACCGAGCAGCGCTCCCGAGACGATGTCGCTCGCCCAGTGGTGATCGCCGAGCCACATGCCGGCCGCGACCCCGAGCGCGAGCGGATAGCCGACCCACGAGACGACGCCGAGGCCCGGCGTGCTCGTACGAAACGACGCGGCGGCAGCGAACACGAACGACGTGTGCCCGCTCGGCCACGAACCGAAGCTCTGAAACGGCGTGAAGTGCTCGGCGTACTCGGGGTGATCGAGCCTTTCGGGATCCTCGGGGTCGAGCCCGGCGTTCGGCCATTCGCGTCCGACCGCGAACTTGAGGAGCACGGTCGAGCCGAGGCTCAGCACCATGGCTTGAAGCATGGCCGCCTGCGGGCCTTCGGCGCCGCACGCACCGATTCCCGCGCTCACGAGCCATCCCGCGAGCACACCGCCGCCGAGCACGTACGGCGCGACGACGCTCACGGGCTCGAGGTTGTGGCGCCCGCCGAGATCTTCCTGCGCGACGAGCCGAAGCTCGTGGTCGAGTCCCGTGGGCGCCATGACGACGGGCGCGACGATCGCGACGCCGGCGAGCGCGAGCGGAAGCGGACGCACGAGCTCCGCGCCGGTGTCACTCAGATGATGCCACGGCGCCGAGAAGCAGGCGGCTTCCGCCCGCGCGCTGCGCTCGAAGGTCAGCGCAGAAATGAGCGTAGCGAACACGACCGCGCGCGCCCTGCACGGAACGAACGCGAAGCGCCCGAGATGTCTGGAGCGTCGCGTCGTCACCGGAACGGGAATGCTATACTGTTCGGTCTCTACCTTGACGCAGCGCCGCCGCTCTTCCGCTGTTTGGCTCCTATCCTCATGCATCGTGGCGTGCGCCACCGCAACCGTCGAAGATCCGGACGTCAAAGACGAGACCGGTGGCTCGGGTGGCATGTCCCAGGGTGGCGCTAGCGGAACATCGACCGGCGGCTCGGCGAGCGGTGGCACACCGGCGGGCGGCTCCGCAACGGGCGGAACATCGACCGGCGGCTCGTCGACGGGTGGGACAGCGACCGGCGGCTCGGCAACGGGCGGCTCGGCTGGCGGCGGGGGCGCCGGTAGCGGCGGCAAAGGTGGCTCCAATCCGTTCGGTATGGGTGGGATGAGCGGCGCCTCGTCCGGCACCGGCGGAATGACCGCCGGTTCGGCGGGTAAAGGGGGCTCGACCTCCGGCGGGGCGAACACGGGCGGCAGTGCGGCCGGCCGTGGCGGGAGCGGCACCGCAGGCAGCGGCACCGCAGGCAGCGGAACCGCAGGCAGCGGAACCGCGGGCAGCGGCTCCGGCATGTGCACGCCGCCGGCCGGCGCGACCTGCTCGACCGCGTCGCCGCATTCGTCGAGCTGCACTTATATGCGGGACGACTACGTCGTCGCAACGTGCGCACCCGGCGCGACGGCAGGTTGCTGCGCCGGCAAGCCGATGCTGTTCCGATGTGTCCAGATGTGCGACAGCGAGGTACCCGGTGGTGCCGGCTACAGCACCAACGCGCGGTGGGTCGTCGCCGGTCAGTGCATGGGCTGCTGACGCGCTGCGCTGCGAGCTCCACACGATCGCCACACCGCTTCGCGCGGTTCATTCGAACGTGCAGCCTTGCGCGGGGAAGCGCGACGGAAGACGATTGGGGGATGGCAGCGCGCAAAGCCTCCGAAGCGCCAGCGCTCGGCGGCGCCGGTTGGCTGTTCTGCCTGACGCTCGGAGCCGTCGCGGCGTGCGGGCCGAGTCTCTCGAACGTCCACGAAGGAACCGTGCGGTTCGAACATTGCAACCGGCTCGATCTGGACCAGGCGGTGCAAAAGGGCGAATGCCGGAAATGCTGGACGAGCTGGCTCAACGAGTACACGTACGGACAGCCCCGCGACCGCATCGACTACGCTCGACGGCGCGCGAAGTCGCTCGCGAACGGCGACGAGCGCCCCGCGCTCAAGTTCGACGAGCGAAGCCCCGAAGAGCGGCAGTTCTACCTCGTGGTTCCGGGGCCGACGAGCGTCCACGCACCGCCACCGCCCGTCGCGACGGTCGTCAAGAACACTGACGGCGGCGCTGGTTCGCTCGCGAAAACGGGGGACGAGGCGCCGCCCGCCGAGGGGTGCGCCGACCAATGCCGTACGACCTGGAAAACGTGCGGCGTAGAGTGCTCGAACGGCCGCGGAGCTTCGAGCCACCAAGGGTCGTCGCTTGCTCCGGGCGGAGGCGAAAGCCCGCACGCGCCGGTTACGCGCGAGGACCCGAAGACGGTCACGCACGGCTCCCCGGCAACGGATTGGAAAGCGAAAGCCCCCCAGGGCGCCGCTCCGAACGGCTGCTCCGCGAAGTGCGGCAGTGACTACTCGAGCTGCATGAAGCGCTGCTTCGAATAGGCCCCGCGCGACCGCGGACGTGTGTCCCGGCACCCACGCGGAAAGTTCTCGCACGCCCAAAAACCCCCAAAAACCTGCGCGCAGGGCCGGCCCTCCGCGAGCATGCGCTTTGCATTGATCCGTTTTGTTGACGCGCTGCTCGATGCAGCGCTACCGAAGGAGATCACGCGATGGCTCCGCGCCCAACGTTGACGAGCGGCGTCCTTTCCTCCCCGAGCGCCACGGCCACCCCGTTGCCGCGCATCCTGCGTCCCCAGCGAGCACTGCCCGCGGATGCGGTGCGGCCGACGCGAGCCGAGGTAAACCTCGCGAACCTCCGCCATAACCTCCGGGTCGTCGAGCGGGCCGCGCAGGGCCGTCCGGTCTGGGCGGTGCTCAAGGCCGACGGCTACGGCCACGGCTCGAAGGGTGTCGCCCGGACGCTCGAACGCGCCGGGGCGAACGGTATTTGCGTCGCCCTCCTCGAAGAGGGCATCGAGCTTCGCGAGGCCGGCATCCGCGTGCCTATCCTCGTGACGGGCGGCTACTTCGGGCGCGCCTGGGGCGAGGTCGTGCGCCACGAGCTCACGCCCGTCTTGCACGACCCGGGTCAAATCGAAGCGCTCGCCTCGGAGGTGCGCTTTTCCGAGAGCGGCAGCGTGCGCGCGCACGTGAAGATCGATACGGGCATGAGCCGGCTCGGTGTGAACCCGAACGAGCTCGAGCGCGTCGCGCGCGTCTTGAGCGCGCATCCGGAGGTACGTCTCGACGGCTTGATGACGCATTTCGCTAGCGCCGACAGCGACGATCTCCAGTCGATCGAGGCGCAACTCGACCGCTTCGAGGCGGCCACGGCGACGCTCGCTCGCCACGGCCACGTTGCGAGCGTGCGGCACGCCGCGAACAGCGCCGCGCTCCTGCGATGCCCGCGCGCGCTCCTCGATTTCGTGCGTCCCGGCATCGCGCTGTTCGGCTGCGAGCCGCGCGAGGGTATGTGCAAAGGCCTTCGTCCCGTCATGCGCGTGCGCACCGAGATCATCGCAGTGCGTGACCTCGCGGTCGGAACCTCCGTCGGCTACGGCGGCACCTGGACGGCGTCCCGGCCGAGCCGAATCGCGACGATCCCCATGGGCTACGCCGACGGCCTCCCGCGCGCGCTCTCCAACAAGGGCGCCTTGCTCGTGCGCGGCAAGCGTGCCCCGATCGTGGGCGCCATCAGCATGGACATGACCATGATCGACGTGACGGACGTTCCCGGCGCCGGCCTCGGCGACGAGTGCTGCGCGCTCGGCACGCAAAAGGGCCCGCTCGGCGAGGACACGATCACGGCCGATGAGCTCGCTCGCGAGCTCGGCACGATCCCCTGGGAAATTCTCACGAACGTGTCGCGGCGCGTGCCGCGGTTCTACCGCGAGCCCTGAGCGGCAAGCGCGCCGTGCTGCGCCGAACGCTCGCGCTCGTTCTTTTCCTCGCTGCCTGCGAGCAGCGTAAGACCGCTCCGGCGAGCGAGCCTGCCACGGCAACGAACGCGGACGCGAGAACGCCGAGCGCCGCGCCGGCGACGACGAACGACGCGAGCTCTGCCCGCGAGGCGAGCTCCGGAAACGCGACGGCCGGCCCGGTACCGTCCGGCGTGAACGTGCCGGGCGCCGGGGACTCGACGCCCGAGCTCGGCCTCGGCGCAGCCGTCGTTCACGTTCCGGCGTCGCTGCCGCCCGGTGAGAAGGCGCCGCTCATCGTCATCCTGCACGGGCTCGGAGCTACCTCGGCCGCCATCGACCGGTTTTCCGACTTCGCGAGCTTCGCCGAAACGAAGCGCATCGCTTGGGTCGCGCCCGACGGGCCCAAGGATTCGAAGGGCCGCCAGTTCTGGAACGCGGGTTCGACCTGTTGCAATTTCGACGGCATGCGGGTCGATCACGTCGCCGCGCTGCGGGCGCTCGTCGAGCGTGCCGTCGCGTCGAAACCCATCGACGCAAAGCGTGTTTACGCCGTCGGCTACTCGAACGGCGGATTCATGGCGCACCGTCTGGGCTGCGAGCTCGACGGGCTCTTCGCCGGAATCGCGAGCGTCGCCGGGGCGGGACCGAAGCCGGGCGAGCCATGCCCCGCGAAGGGTCCGCTTCGCGTACTCCAGGTGCACGGCGACGCCGACACCATCGTGAACATCGCGGGCGGTCCGCTCTTTGCCGATCGGGCGTACCCCTCGAGTATTTCTGCGGCCGAGACGATCCTTGCCTGGGCGAAGCGCCTCGATTGCGCTGCGAAACCGCGCTCGGCGGGAAACCTCGATTTCGAAGCCAAGCTCCCCGGGCCCGAAACCAGCGTGGAACGCTTCGAAACCTGCAAGCGGGGAGCTGTCGCGCTCTGGACGGTGGGCGGAGGCGGCCATTACATTGGGCTCCGGGAGCCTTCGTACGAGGTGATGTGGAAGTTCTTGTCGGGGTCGTGAAAGCCTTCGAACGTTCTTCGTCTCGAGGCGTGCTCGGCGTCGCGCTGCTCGCGGCGGCCTGCTCGCCGTCGTTGCCGGCGCCGGCCTCCGGAAAGCCCGAACCCGCGCAAGAGATGCCGAAGAGCTTCAAGTGCGACGCCTCGAAGGGACAGACGCGGCCCCTCATCGTCGAATGGAACGCGCCCGATCGCGCCGCGCTCGAGGCGCTCGCGAAGCGCAACCAGCTCGTCGTGCATTTCGAGGGCTGCACGCTCGAGCCTCTCCGTCAGTGCGCCGCGCCTCCTCAGCCCTATCGTTACACGGGCGTCACGCCCAAGGACGAGGTCGTGAGCATGACGAGCGTTCAGGAGCTCTACGCCAACGTGCCCGTCCACGCCGTCGAGCTCGAAGGCAAGCTCGCGCAATCGGGCGAGCTCCGCGCAGCGATGAAGATCGTGGGCATGTACGAAGCGACGGGCAACGTGCCCGCCGTCGATCAGCTCGTGGGCGACTGTGACAACGCGACGCACGTCGTGACGGCGCTCACGGTCGGCGCGTTCGAGTTTTCGGCGGGTCGCTCGCGCGAAGGATCGGCCAGCGTGCAAGTGCTCGGCGCCGCGGCCGGAGCGAAGGACGCAGCGAGCAAAGAGACGCTCAGCCGCGACGGCGACGTGGCCGCTTGCAGCAGCGCCTCCGGAGCCGACACCGCGCCGCCCGAGCGCTGCGGCGCGCTCTTGCGCCTCGAAGTGGCGACTCTCGTGAAAAAGGGTGAAGGCATCCCGACGTGCGGCCCGGGAACGCGCCTCGAAGGCAAAGCGTGCAAGCCCATTCCGAAGCCGAGCGAGCTCGCGCCCGAAGACGTGAGCTTCGTCGACGACCGCGCCGGCTTCCATTGGGGCGACCGCTGTTACAAACACTTCAAGGCGGGCGCCCTGCCGTTCGCGCGCGCGGCCTGCCAAAAGGGACTCGACGCCGGCCCCGAGCCCAAAGTGCGCGGCGCCATCCTGTACAACCTGGCGCTCGTGGACGAGGCGAGCGGCGACGGCAAGGCGGCGTGCGAGTGGCTGCGCCAATCGCTCGCCGTGCGACCCGGCGTCGGCGCCGTACAATCGAAGTTCGACGCGCTCGACTGCCGGAAGCTGCTCGCGGGTGGTTGACGCGTCGATTGGAGTTCGAACAGAAAGCGCTCTTCGTCACGGAATCTGCCGGATGACGATGCGATTCGCGTCGATCGCCGTCTCGCCGGATTCGACGAACGCGGGGTTGTCGACG
>DASUTR010000777.1:0-3970 GCA_036374535.1 Polyangiaceae bacterium | reverse complement strand
CGTCATCGTCAGCGGTCCGACGAGACAGACGACGGCGAGCGTCGCCGGGACGACGTGGCGGGCGTACGGAATGGTCGTGGCGAAAAGCGATCCGAGCCGTCGCGCGGCGAGCGAGAAGCCGTGCCCGGCGAGCAGGCAGAGGAACGGGTACGCCGTGATCCAATGCTTGGTGCCGCCGAAGATCGGGGTATTCGAGGACACCCACGGCGCGTAGCTCACGAGGAGCCCGATGACCCACAAGAGATCCGCGCTCAATCGCGGGGCGCTCGGCGCCGAGTCGGCGACAGGCGCGAAACGGCCCAGCGCGCGACGGAGCGGGTTCCCCGCGTCGGGCGCGCCGAGCGCGTGACGGAGCGAATCGAAGGCGCCGAGAGCGAAGAGCGCGAGCGTGACGAGCGGCACTGTCGCGAGCGTCATGACCCACGCGTAGAGGCGCGGCATGGGCGGCTTCCAATACGTCTCGCCGAGAAACTCCATGTTGTAGTACTCGTGCCCGAGGTGGAAGCGCGCGTACTCGGCGAGCCGCTCGAGCGTATCGAACCAGATCCACGGCCAGAGCGCGTAGAAGACGAGCGGTCCGACGACGACGAGCGCCGGCAACGACCACGGAACGAGCGGGCCGCGCCGTGAAATGCCGTGCAGCCGCTCGAGCACGCGAAGCACGACGAGGTGTGCGACGAGCGCGAAAGGAAGCAGCCACGAATTGTGCTTCGTATCGAGCAAGAGCCCGTACATGAGGCCCGTGGCGATGGCCCAGCCGGGCCCGCGGCCGAGCGAACGCCAGTAAACGTACGCCGTCGTGAGCCACATCGCCGCGACGGGTACGTCGAAGCAGGCGAGGTGAGCGTGGTAGAAGATGCGCGGCATCAGCGCGAAAAGCAGCGCGGAAACCACTCCCGCGACGCGCCCGTGGATCTCGCGCCCCCACAGGTACAAGACGACGACCGCGAGCACGGCCATCAGCATTCCGGGGAAGCGGTACGCCGTGCCCTCTTCCGCGAAGAGGCCGAAGCGATCGTGAAGGTAGCGATGCGAGAGCGCGAAGAGCCCCTTCATCAAGACGGGGTGCTCGTGGTTCACCGCGAAGTACGGGTCGACGAGCGGGCGGGCGAACGCTTCGGTCCCGCGCTCCGACAGCACGTCGAGCCACGCTTCGAGCGTTCGCGCGGCGTAGAAGTAAAAGCCCTCGTCGCGCGCGTACCCTAGATTTTTCACCGTGCCGAGCAGAAGCGCGAGGTACGAGCCGCCGAGCGCGGCGGCGACGAGCCCGTCCCAGCGGTCGAAGATCCTTCGCGCCGGCTGCGCGGGCGTTTCGTTGATCGATGGCGGGTCGCCGGACATGTCGACCGGACGAGGATGACACCAATGGGCCGCCGCCGGACAGTCCTTCGCCTCGCGCTCTTGGCCGCCCTTTCGGCGTGCGGCTCGCGGCCACCGGCCGCCTCGCCGAGTCCGCCCCCGTTCACGGCGGCCTCCGCCGCGCCGCTCGCGCCCGTTGCGAGCAAGGAAGCGGCCACGTCGCCCCCTCCACTCGTCCCGATCTCGCTCGAGCGGTTCGACGACGGCGCGCGTCACTATCGGAATGCGAACGGCGTCACCGAGTACCCCCGCTACCTGCCCGAGCAATACGTGGGCATCGCGGAAAATATCTTGCTCTGCCAGCGTGACAACGGCGGCTGGCGCGAGAACTGGGATCCCGCGCGCATCTTGAACGAATCGGAAAAGCGCGCCGCGCTCGCCGATAGGCCGAAGGCGGACACGTCGTTCGACAATCGCACCTCGTACACCCACACGGAGTACCTCGCCGAGGTCTACGCGCGCACGCGCGACGAACGCTTTCGCGCCGCGTGCCTGCGTGGCCTCGATTTCGTGCTCGGCGCGCAGCATTCGTCCGGCGGCTTTCCGCATTCGTTTCCCGACACGAGCGGCTACCGCGGCAACGTCACCCTCATGGACGACGTGACGCCCGGCGCGCTCGGCATGCTGCGCCGCGCCGGTAGCGGCACCGGTGCGTTCGCGTGGCTCGACGATGCGCGCCGGGAACGCGCCCGCCGAGCGGTCGAGCGGGGCACGGCGGGTCTCTTGAAAATGCAGGTGCGTGTGCGAGGGCAGCTCACGGCGTGGGCGGGCCAGTACGATCCCGCGACGCTCGAGCCTACGAGCGCGCGGGCGTTCGAGCTCCCGTCGCTCGTGAGCAGCGAGAGCGCGACCGTCGTGCGCTACCTGATGGACATCGAGAACCCGCCGCACGAAGTGATCGCTTCGATCGAAGCGGCCGCGAAATGGTTCGACCGCGTGAAGCTCGAGGCCATGCGCGTCGAGACCGTCCCCGCCGAGGTCGTACGCTACAAGCACCATACGAGCGCGGACGATCGGCGCGTCGTCTACGACGCGAAGGCGCCGCCCATTTGGGCCCGCTTCTACGAAATTGCGACGAACCGCCCGTTCATGGCGAACCGCGACGGGAAGAAGGTGTACGCGCTGTCCGAAGTCGAGCGCGAGCGCCGCACGGGCTACCGCTGGTACGGCTACTTTGGTCGCGCTCTCTTGGAAAAGGACTATCCCGCGTGGCGCGAGCGAAATGGCTTCGTGGAGGCGGGACAAAATGGCGCGGTTCCCGTGTCCGGCCCGCGCTGAAAAAGCCGTCGCCAAGACTGTTGCTTGTCGAAGCTGGACGAGGTCGCGTACGGTGCGCCGGTAGGTTCACTCGCTTCGTCGGAGACGCTCATGAAGAATGTCATCGCACTCGGTGCACTCGGTCTTTCTCTCGCCGGTCTGATTGCTTGCGGCGGCTCGCAGCCGCCCGCGGAAGAGCCGGCACCCCCCGAAACGCCGGTCGCGCCGCCACCCGAGCCGCCGCCCGCCGAGCCGGCCGAAGCTGCGCCCGCCGCGGAAGCCGCGCCCGCTGCGCCCACGACGATCGAGGTCACCATCCAGCCGAAGAGCAAGTCGAAGCTCGTCGGCAAGGCGACGTTCACCGAGACGCCGGAAGGCGTGAAGGTCGCGATCTCGGTCGAAGGGATTTCGCCCGGCGATCACGGCACCCACGTTCACGAGAAGGGCGATTGCAGCGCGCCCGACGGCGCGAGCGCCGGTGGCCATTTCAACCCGGGTTCGCACCCGCACGCTCTCCCGGCTTCCGATACGCGTCACCTCGGCGACCTCGGCAACATCACGGTCGGCAAAGACGGCAAGGGCACTCACGAGATCCTGGCCAAGGGCGCGAACCTGAAGGCCGGCGATCCGAACTCGTTCCAGGGAAAATCGATCATCATCCACGAGAAGAAGGACGATGGCGGCCAGCCCACCGGCAACGCCGGCGGTCGCATCGGCTGCGGCGAAATCAAATAGCGCCGCGCGCCGGGAAACTCCGGCGAAGCCGTCCGGCTCGTGGCCAGGGCCTTGGCTTTTTCGAGCGCGGACGTGGGTTCAGCGGGCCGGCTGCGCCCCGAGCGCGCGGGCCGCGCGCGACATCGCGGTCAGCGCGGGCGCGACGGCGTGAAGCGCCGCCGGTGTTTGCGCGACGAGCTCGAGCGTCGATGCGTCGGCGCGGCCGAATACTCCCGCTTCGCCGAACGTGAGCGTGAAGCCGAGCTCGCGACAGCGGGCGAGCTCGGCTCGAGCATCCCCCGCCGTCGTCTCGGGCGAACGGATCGCGGCGACGAGCACGTGGAGTCTCGGCGTGCGCCCCTTGCCGCGCGACGAGTCGCACACGAGAAGCGCGGGGTAGCCGAACGCGTCGAGCGCCGCCGCCACGTAAAACGGGCCCGGGTAGCTCTTGGTTCCCTCGTAGCGCTCGGGCCAGAAACGATCGAGCCAGTCGGCCGTTTCGCGCAGCGACTCGAGGCGCCGGCCGGAGAATTGCCGGGCGAGATCGTCCGCCGCGCTCCGATACGCGGCGAGCCGGTTACGCTGCCAAAAAATCCAGCCGAGCCCGCCGGCGAGGATGGACAAGAACAGCGCCCAGATG
>DASUTR010000776.1:0-5028 GCA_036374535.1 Polyangiaceae bacterium | reverse complement strand
TCACGAATCAGCCCGTGATGCTGGCGAACTACCGCTCGGCCGATCACGCCGACTGGGTGACGTTCCGCGGTACCACCATCAGCCCCATGGAAGAGGCGGTCACCGCGTGGATGCGCGTGCACCTCATGGCCGACACTGCGCTCCGCGGGCGCTTCTACGGTACGTCGTGCACCCTTTGCGAGGATGCGGCGTGGGAACTGTCGCGCAAGCTCATGGATCAGTGACGCTCGGGCTCGACGCGGGCGTAGCTCTGCCTTTTCTGCCAGAGTGAGACGGAGATGCGCGACGGCGCGCACTGCACTATGCGCCCCTGTATCTCGCGTACGCCATCCAGAATCCACGCAGGACACAAAAGTTCATTCTCCGTGGCCGACGCACGCGGGCGTTGAAGGAATTGCATGCGGACGAAACGATTTGAGATCCTGACGCTCGGCATCGCACTCGGGCTTTGGCGTTGCGGTTCGGACGACACCGCGGTGTACCCTGGCGACGGGGACGAAACCGGTGGCAGCGCGACCGGGGGTGCTGCGACGGGCGGTGCCGGTGGTGCAAGCGGGGGCGTCGGTCCGACCGGAGGCGCCGTTGCGACCGGAGGAAACGGTGCGGCCGGAAGCGGCGCGACCGGAACGGGTGGCAGCGGTTCGGGTGGCGATGGCGGCTTTGGCGGTTCCGATAACGGCGGCACGAGCGGCGCTGCCACCGGGGGTTCGTCCGCGGGCGGCGTCGTAGGCGGAAGGGGCGGACGCGGTGGAGCCGGCGCGGCGGGGAGGGGAGGCGCAGGAGCCGGCGGCAAAGGGGGAGCCGGCGGCAAAGGGGGAACCGGTGTCGGAGGAGCGGGTGGTCGCGGCGGCACGAGCGCTGGAGGAGCAGGCGGCAAGGGTGGCTCGGGCGTCGGCGGCATTCCGAACACGTGCACGGAAGCCAATCGCACGCTCACGAGCAACGGCTCGGGCCGGCACTGCAACTACACGTACGAATACTGGAAGGACCAGGGCACCGGCTCGCTCGTCCTTCGCTCCGACGGCTTCAGCGTCGACTGGAGCAACATCAACAATCTGCTCGGGCGCAAGGGCATTCGTCCGGGCTCGGCGAACCTCGTTGCGACCTACGAAGCCGACTACCAGCCGAACGGCAATTCGTACCTGTGCATCTACGGATGGACGAGAAATCCGCTCGTCGAATATTACATCGTCGATAGCTGGGGCGATTGGCGTCCGCCGGGCTCGACATCGCTCGGCACGGTGCAATCCGACGGTGGAACCTACGACATCTATAGAACCCAGCGCGTCAATCAGCCGTCGATCGACGGAACGCGAACCTTCGATCAGTACTGGAGCGTTCGTACCGCCAAGCGCACGAGCGGCTCCATCACCGTTTCGAATCATGTCAACGCGTGGGCCGCCGAAGGCATGAACATGGGAAGCTTCTACGAGGTGTCGATGACCGTAGAAGGCTATCAAAGCAGCGGAACCGCCACCGTGAGGATGGTCATTCGCTAGTCGGAACGGGGACGCCCGGAGCGGCTCCCGCCGAGCTCGCTCATTGCGCGATGCAGTTCTGTTGCATCGTCTCCCAAACGGCGTCGCCGACTTCGTGTCCCCCCTCGACGGTCGGATGGATGCCGTCGGCCTGGGCGTAGCTCGGCTGCCACATGGTACGAAGGTCCATGCAGTAGCACTTCGGACTCGTCAGGCCCTCGCAAAGGGTCTTCATTCGGGGCCGCAGGGCGTCGAGGCACGACTTCAGGCTCGCCCAGTTGCTGCCGACGGGATCGGGATAGAAGAAGTAGACGACCGTCTTCGTGCCCCGCTGAGCCATCGTCTGAAATAGCGTCTGTGCCGCGGTGAACGCCGGATCGGGCGCGTTTCGGATGCAGTCATTGCCGCCGCCATCCATGAGCACCACCTCTACCGGACTCGCGCTCACGGCGCTCGCGTACTGACTCGGGATTTGATTGTTGCCGGCGAGCGTCGCACCGCTCACGGCCACGTCGCGGTAGCCCTGGTTCTGGGTGAGCAGACCTGCGGCGCGAGCTCTCGTCTCGATCTGATCGGTGATCGAATGATTGAGGGCGATGAACGAGTCGCCGATGAGGATGACCTCGCTCGGTTCCGTTTGCCCTTTCGTACAACCGTTCGAGCCGCCCATCGAAGAGCCACCGCTGCCGCTCGAGCCCGACGCTCCGCCGCGACCGCCTCTGCCCCCGGGGCCACCCGAGCCCGCCATGCCGCCGAAGGACGTGCCGGCTTGTCCCGCGCCGCCGTTCGGCGCGCTCCCGCCCGAGCCACCGGACGACGGCGTCCCGCCGCTTCCGCTCGCATCGCTGCCGCCCGAGCCGGACGTTCCGCCGCTTCCACCGACGACGCCGCCGGCTCCGCCGCCACCCGTGGCGGTCGTGCCGCCGAACGTGCCTCCCGTGCTCGTGCCGGACGTGCCGCCCGTCGGGGTGCCGCCCGTCGGGGTGCCGCCCGTCGGACTACCGGCGTTTCCACCGACGCCGGCCGACGTGCCGCCGGTCGCTGTGCCGCCGGTGCCCGAACCCGTTCCGTCGTCGGAAGGCGGCTGTTCGTCTCCGCAGCCGAGCGCGAATGCCGGACAGAAGACGGAAAACAACGCGATGAATCGGAGCGTATTGGTTACCGAGGACATGTGCGTGCGCGCATCCTCCGCCGATTCGCCGAGCAGCACGGAGAGACGAATTTGTCCCCCCTGGTGGGGAGGCGCGCTCGCATCACCGAGTCACTGCGCGATGCATTCGCGCCGCATCACCGCCCAGAGCGCGGCCGCAACGGCTTCCGAGCCCGCGGCGGTGGGCGCGAGGCCGTCCGGGGAGAGATACTCCTGCGCGCGGTCCCCGACCGTGGCCCTGAGATCGACCCAATGGCACGGCACCGGGCTCGCCGTGCACAGCGGCTCGATGAGCGTCCGCAGGACGTCGATTTTTGCACGCAGGGCGGTATCCACGGGATCCGGGTAGAAGGCGTAGACGACGTGAGAGACGCCGTCGGCGGCCATCTGACCGAGGAGGGCTTCCGCGGCTCCGGCCGCGTCGACCAGGGCCGGGCATTCGGTCGCTACGGGGCAAACCGCGATGAGCGCGTCGGCGCCGCCTCCGTTCATGATGACGACGTCGACGGGGGCCTCCGCTTGCGCCTCGGCGTACTGGCTCGGGACTCCGTTTTCACCCACCGCGAGGGCATTGTTCAACGGCGATGAGTGGTCGCGATAGCGTTCGCCGACCGTGAGCGCACCGGCGCTTCGCGCGGACGCTTCGAGAAACGCGGTGACTTGATGAGTCGCTCCGAAGAACGCGTCGCCGATGACGAGCACTTCGTTCGGCTCGACGGACGCCGTGGCGCACTCTGCTGGACCTCCTCGGCAGACGTTCAGAACGCAGCGATGCGACGTGGAGATGTCGCGGCAGTCGGCGTCCACGTTGCACGTTGCGTCGCA
Organism: Polyangiaceae bacterium; assembly: GCA_036374535.1. Taxonomy (GTDB): domain Bacteria; phylum Myxococcota_A; class Polyangia; order Polyangiales; family Polyangiaceae; genus PMG-095. Next base: position 1,575 of record DASUTR010000776.1, on the reverse strand, counting down.
AAGGGCGGCGGGGCCGTCCATGCACGCGGTCGGATCGATGGGCGCTCGACATTCCGAGGCGGGCAGCTCACCGCATTGCTCGTCATCGGTGCAAGCGCGCGTGCAGACTCCGCAGAGGCAGCTCAAGTCCTGCCCGCACGGTTCCGTTTCGGTGCACGTTTTCAGGAAATGCGTTTCGCCTCCGGTCGGAGACTCCGCACTCCGGCAGCTCGCTGCGCAGAGTACGGCCCAAAAAAACCAGTGCAAGCGAAGGAGCGCCGCTCTCGTCCATGCCGCTCGCCGTTGCTCAGTCGGAACGCTCATGGTCCTCGTGGATCACACACTGCCCGGCATAAATGACGACTCTCTCGTGCGACTCGGGGATTTCTCGTCCGCGATTGTATTCGTCCACGCGGGCTCGCAGGTCGCTCAGCGAAGTACGAATGTTCGCGAGCGTCCCGTAGACTTCATCGGCGAGCGGATGCTCGTCCCAGACGTCGATCGTGTACGTGCTCCCGCCGGTTCGATCCGCGAGCACCGCCGTCATGTCGTTCGCGCGAAGTCGGCCGAGAATCGTCGTCACCATGGCCTTGAAATGATCGAACACGGCCGCTTCCCAGCCCGCGGGCGCTCCGAGCGGAATGACGAGCGAGCGAGCCTGAAAGCGAACCGTACCGTTTTTCTCCGTCCGCTCGACGCGACCCGCGTCGGTCAGGCGCCCGAGGAGCTTCTCGACGTCCTCGACCTCGGCTTGCGTGCGAACGGCAATCTCCTTCGCCGTCAGGGGTTCCTCTCGGTACAAGAGCGCCACCAGGAGGTCGTCGGCTCCGCTCTCGGCGCCGGGCCGCTGCGAAAACGCGAGAAGCTCCTCGCGGGAGGCAGCTCGGTAGGTCGTGCTCAATCCCGTGCCGGACATGAACACGAGCTGACTTTCACAGAGGTCATGGAGCACGGCCCGGACGAGCGCCTCGTCGTCGCCCGGAAAGCGCAGGAGGATTTCGGTGCGCGTGACGAGCCCCTTTTCGCGAACGTGCTCGAGAATCACCTCCGAGAGCGAGCGCCCTCGTTCCGTCGAGCTCTCGTTGAGCTGCTGGATCTTGCGCCGATAGGTCCGGAGACCCAGGCCGAACATGTCCGCGCTCACCTTGCGGCTCACTCCCTGGCGCTCGAGCTCCATCACCAGATCGAGAAAGACCTGATTGGCGATATGGGCGAGGGGGGCACGGAGCCCGCGGGCCGTCGCGAGCTGCGCGATCAAGATGGTCGTCTGCCGCACGATGGCATGAATGAGAGGTGCGATGGTCATGCCGGCCGACGCTCGCGCATTCTCGCTACCATACGCTCGGACGGGGCATCCGAGGGGGGGACAATAATGCCCCCAGGAGGGCCCGCACCGCTCGGCCCTTGGAAGCTCGGCCCAGTCGCGCGATTAACGCGGCACCGAGATGAATGACCGGACCCTGCGCCAGGCAACGCTCGGCGGGCTCGCCGCGGTTCTGGTGCTCGCGGTCGGCGCCCTCGCCGAGGTCCACGGCCTCGACCAGCGACTGGCGGAGCGGAGCCGCCAAATCCGAGTCCTGGGCGAAGCCACCGAGC
>DASUTR010000775.1:0-6441 GCA_036374535.1 Polyangiaceae bacterium | reverse complement strand
CGGCGCAAGCGAGCTCGCGCGCGGCCGCGACTGCGAGTGGCTCGGCTCGCGGTGCTGCTCCGGTGCCTGGCGAATGAGCGCGCGGCGCTCGGCGAGCCCCGCTTCGAAGGTGCTCTCCACGTACGCGCCGACGGCGCGCATCGTCGTCCCCTCGATGACGAGGTTCTCGAGCGCGTCCGCGAACTCGGCCGCCGTTTGGTAACGCGTCTCCGGATTGCGCTGTAGCGCCTTCATCACGACGGCGTCGAGGCCCGGCGGGAGCGCGCGGTTCACGCGTGAAGGCTGCGGAATGACACCCGAGAGCACGGCGCTCATCGTCGATGCGTCGTCCTTGCGCCGGAACAGAGGCCGCCCCGTGAGCGCTTCCCAGAGCACGGTGCCCGCCGAGAACACGTCCATGCGACGCGTTACCGGCTGGCTCTTCGCTTGCTCCGGCGAAAGGTACGAAAACTTACCCTTGATGCGCCCCTCTTGGGTGACGGTCGCCCGCGCCTGCGCGAAGGCGATCCCGAAGTCCGTGAGTCGCGAGACGCCGTCGATACCGACGAGGATGTTCTGAGGCGACACGTCGCGATGAACGAGGCCGAGCGGGTTGTTGTCGCCGTCTTTGAGCTCGTGCGCCGCATGGAGACCGTGCAACGTGTCGCTCATCACGCGCACGGCAATGGCGGGCGGCACCGCGCGACCCGACTTGGCCGCGTGTTTGAACAGGTTTCCGAGGCTGCACCCCTCGATGTATTCCATCACGAGGTAGAGGTATTCGCCGTCGCTCACGTCGAGCGTCGCAACGACGTTCGGATGGCGAATGCTCGCGGCGAGGCGCGCTTCGTCGAGGAACATGTTGACGAACTCTTCGTCGTCGCGAAGATGCGGATGGCAGCACTTGATCGCGACGAGCCGCTCGAAGCCGGCGACGCCGGTTTTCATCGCGATGTAAACCGTCGCCATGCCGCCGCTCGCGAGCTTCGCGAGCAGACTGTACTCCCCCAACGTCGGCGGAACGTTCGAAGGCCCCAGGGCGGCCGCTGCGTTAACGCGGTCGTGCGACACCCGTCACCTCAACTTTCCCTCAACACGCCCGTTATTCAAGACGTTCGGGCGGAGTTCGTGCCGACCTTGTCCTACATCCGTAGGGGAGGCCGATACGAATCGTACAGAGTCCGCGGCGCTCACCTACATCGCCTCCTCGGGTGGGACCGGGTGTGGCCCCACCCGTACGTGGCCGTGAGCGCGCTGCATTCTCGAGGTCGGCTCAATAAATCGACTCGTCCAACGAGTGAGAGCCTGGCGGCGGCTCCGGGGTTCCCGAAAAGACGCATTCCAGCGTCGTTTTTTCGATGCCGGCCTCCGCGTTGGCTCTCCAGCGATTTAACGAGCGAGCAGCGCTTTTTATCGAAATAACATATTTGTCTTCGCGCGTTCGAGTCGGACCGAGCTCCTCGCGACCGTCGTACTCCGGTCGCTCTAGGCGAGTCGGTCGATTCCGGGCCAGGTCAGAACGGGCAGTTCGTCTGCTGCGAAGTGAACTTCGGGTTGTCGGCTACCTCGAACCAGTCGACGAACCAGAGGCAGCCGTTCCGCGCAGCTCCCGCCGGGATCTTCATGCAGTTCTGACGGACGCACTCCTTCTTCGCCGAATGCGCACCGGTGCAGTTCGTGAGAAAGCCTCCGTACTGGGCGCCCAAGTCGCTCGTGCCCCATTGCCTGCTGCACGCGTTGAATTGGCCGACGCCTCCGCCGGGCACCATCAAGTCGAACTGAGAGCCACCCACGTCGCCGCCGGTGTTCGTCACCTTGACGATCATTTGTTTGCCCTTGATGAGCTTCGAGCCCGGGTCGTTGACGTTGTGCTGCCCTTCCCCCGTGAACTGGATGCGGTAGCACGCTCCGCAGTTCGGATTGGCCTTGGCAATGTGTCCGTACGAAAGGCATTTCGAGACGGAGCGCGGCGCTTCGTCGTAGCAGGCAAAGGCGCCCCCGCCCGCACACGCGCTGTTCGAGTCACCGGTGCTCGACACCCCGTCCTGCCCGCAGCGGTGACCGCTCGACTGCGCGCAATGCGGCTGGCAGCAGTCCCAGTACCGGGTCGCGTAGCCGTTCCCACCGGTGACGTTCGGCAGATTTTCGCCCGAACAGTCCACGACGGAGCCGCCTCCGCCGCTACCACCGCCGCCCGCCGGCACGCAGCGCCGGCAGCTCACGTCGCAATACTGGGCGAACCACGCTTCGCCACAGGCGGTCGTTTCGGTAGCCCAATTTTCGCACGTTGCTCCCGGCCACTCGGGATCCGGCGGCGGTTGGACGTCCACGCAGGCCTTGCCGGCGCTGCCGCCCGACCCGCCGTTGGTGCCCGAGCCTCCGCTGCCGCCCGTCGCCGAGCTGCCGCCCGTCCCGCCCGGCGGCACGCAGCGGCCGCAACTCACGTCGCAGTACTGGGAGAACCAACCCTGACTGCATTCGGTCGTCTCGGTGGCCCAGTTGCGACACGTCGCTCCGGGCCACTCGGGATCGGGCGGGGGCTCGACGTCCACGCATGGTTTTCCGCCGCCGCTTCCTCCGGTACCGGTTCCACCCGTGCCGAGCCCGCCGCCGCCGGAGACCGCACCGCCGGCGCTCGCGCCGCCGTTGCCGGGAAAAGCGCCGCCGCTCGCCGTCATGCCGCCCGTGGGAGCTCCGCCGCCCGTGCCTGTCGCACTGCCGCCGCCGCTGGCGTTCGCGCCGTTGCCTCCGACGGGGGCGATCGCTCCGCCTCCCCCGAAGTTGGTCCCGCCGCCCGAGTCGCCGTCACCGGGGGCTGACCCGGCCTGCCCGCTGACGCAACCGGCCACGGCAAGCAGCGCCGTGCACGAAGCGAGGATGGACGCGGCCACGATGGAGCGGCGCGTGGGAAAAGGAATAGTGGTGGGAGTCCGCTGCATGGGGTTCTCGTTCGGGGCGTGAAGCGGGCCGAACCGCGCAACGGACTCGAGCTCGAAGGCGCTCGAGCGGCGCGCGGGCGTTCGCTTGACCTCGGCAAGCGTAACAAATGGTCCGCGACATGCCGGCACCGAATGCAGGAACTCGTCCGAAAAAAGGACGCCTCGTTCGCTTTGGCTGCATTTTTTCGACGAGACCTTTATTCCTCGGCACTCGATCTCGCACCACCGCCCCGGAGCCCACGGCTCCCGTCAGCGCGTGAAGGCCCCGCACTCGTGGAACCTCACGCTGCTCGAGATCTTCCCGCTGACCTGAGCGAACGACACCTTCCTCGGGGTACAGATCGATACGCAGCCGCAGAGGCCGAAGAGGCAGCATGTTTCGTCGCACTTGTTTCCCGCGTCGTAAAAGCCGCTGCTGTGAAAGCCGGCTTGCAGCGTCACCGTGTTGCCGCAATTGTTGTTGGCGCACGCGCGGGCGGTGATGATGCCGATGTCACTCGCAGTGGCGAAATAGGCCGTATGGATGTCCGGCGTCGTCTTCGTGTGCGCTGCCGTGTGGTTCGTGGAACGGAAGTTCGGGGCGGTGTTCGGAAAGTCGCACATGTTGGCGATGAAGTTGGCGGCGGGGTACGAGCCGCCGGACTGCTGGAACTGGCCGTTGTGCTCCAGGTCCGGATCCAGCGGCAGCTCGGCGTCGTCCGGCGTCGCGCGCAGCGCCTTCCCGGGCGCCGTGCTCTGGATCCCTTCCGCGTCGAGCGCTCGCTCCGGATAGATTCGTTCGTGGAGACGCGCGAGCGCCGCGGGAACTTCGCGGTTCGGCGCGAGCTCGCGAAATGCCGCGAGCGCCGACATGCCTTCCCTCGGCACGAGATGTCGCGGATTCAGCTCGGAACCGACCTCCGTCACGAGAATGCCGCCCTCGAGCTCCTCGAAACGCACGCTATTTCCGTCGGGAAATTCGATGCGGGCAAGCTCCGCGGCGGCGGCGCCCGCCGGCCGAGCGTCCCCGAGCGCCGCACCGTCCCCCGCCTGCGCGACGGCGTCCCCACCGAGCTCTCCGTAGTCCGCGTCCTCGAAGGCGCCGGGATCCCCCGCGCCACAACCTGCCGCGAGCGCGAGCGCGAGCGCCACTCCAGTCAATCGCTTGAGATGTCTCATGGTCTCACTCCTTGATGATCCGAGGCTCACGCTTCGCGTCGACGAAGCGCGAGCTCGTGCGTTCATATTGCGAACCAACGACGCGCGCGTCTTGTAAGTTATTGCTCCTCGAACGTTTTTGTTCTTCGTCGCTCACCCTCGGCTCGTGTCATCGTGGAGGACGTGTCACCGAACCGTGCGTCGATGGTGCGCAGGATCGCGCTCGGCTCGGCGCTCATCGCGTCGCTGCTCGCCTGTCAGCGCTCGTCTCCGACCGCGCGAGATCACGATCGACGCACCTCGCCGCCTTCCGCGGCGAAACCTGCGAACGACGGCGGGCCGCTCGGGCTCGATGCGACCCTCGCGGCGTGCCGAGAACACGCCCGGCTGCCGTGCGACGTGCGCGAAGAAGCATGCCAGCGCGAGTTGTTCGAGGTCGTGCAGTGCCTGCGCGGCAGTCGCGATGCGGAGCGCCCTCCGCTGCGTTTCGTCTCCGAAGCCGTGTCGCGGCGCCACCGCGAGGAACGTCGGGCAGAGCAGCACGCCGCGCAAGCTTCGCTCGAGCGCGCCGCCGCCGCCCTCGGTTTGGCGAGTGACGCAGGCGGCCCGCGCGCCGACGGCGTGGGACCGAACGCGTACTATGCGCCGCTCGAGCGCGTCGTCTACTTCGTAGCGAGCGACGCCGTCTCGTACGAAAGCGAGCTCGCCGCGTTCGTCGTCGGGCACGAATACGTCCACGCACTCCAGGACCGCCACGGTGCGCTCGCCGGCGTCGTCGGCAGCCGCGAAAAGCGAACCTTCGACGAGGAGCTCGCCGTATGGAGCTTGCTCGAAGGCGAAGCGACGCTGCTCGAGGAGATATTGCGCGGCCTCGTCAACGGGCGCGACGTTCGGACGTGGGTCCCCGCGCGGTTCGCGTCGAGAACCGCCGGCAGCGACGAAGCGATCACGCGCCAGCGCCGTCCACTCGAAGCCTCGTTCGCAACGTTCCCGTACACGTACGGCGCGCATTGGGCAGCGGCGGAGTGGCTCGCGGGAAACGCGCCCGTCGCGGACGCCGCGTCGCGCCGGCTTTCCACCCGCGACATCCTCGCGCGCCGGCATGGCTGGCCGATCGCCGATCCACCCTGTTCGGACAAGGGCCCCGAAGCCTTGGTCACGGGCGAGCGGCGACACGGCAGAGAAGCGCTGGGCGCCTGGCTCGTTCAGGCCTACGTACGGCGGCGCGCGCGCGACGCCGCTGCGGCGCGCGCCGCCGCGATGAAGTCGCGCGGGGACTGGCTCGCGTTCTACTCGCGCGGGCAGAACGGCGACTCGAGCTTCATCTGGCGAACGTGCTGGGACTCGGAGACGACGGCGCTCGAGATGCGATCGATGATCGAAGCTCAGTTACGGGAGACCTCGTCTGAAAGCGTCACCGTCACGACCGAAGGTCCTCACGTCATCGCCGGCGTCCACACCCGCGCTTCCGGCACGACACGGCCCAAGTAACACCTCACGCGCGACAGACTATTCGGGACTCACGCCGCGATTCATCCGCGACTGCCCTGCGACAGCCCGATGCGCAGCGCCGATGCGGGCGTACTCGGCGGGTGCGATGCCGATCAGACGCTTGAAATGGTGCGTAAAATGACTCTGATCGACGAACCCGTACTCGGCGGCGACCTCGGCCGGCTTGTGCCCGTGCCTCAGCGACCGCCGTGCCAGACCAAGCCGCATGCTCAGCTGATAGGCGTGAGGCGGTAGGCCGAACTGCCGCTTGAACGCCCGCAGCGCTCCGAAGCGACTGAGCCCCACCTCGCGCGCGAGCGCCGCTAGGTCAATCGTCTCCGCGGGGTCGTCTTCGAGTACCTCGCGCATCCGTTCAGCCGCTTTCGGCGCGCTCGAAGCCGCGGCTCGCGTTGCCGCGACGCTCGTCCGCCCGAAGAGCTCCGGTACGGCCCGCCCCAGAAATTCGACCAGCGCAACCTCTAGCTCGAGCGCGCTGCACTTGGCGCGGAATCGCCGAAAAACCGCGGCGAGGCTCGCATCCAGCGCCGGCGACATTCGCGCGCGCGAAACGACCTCGATCGATCCCGCACGCCAGCCGTGCTCGTCCAAGAACTCGAGGAGAGTCGGCTCCTCGACTACGAGCGAACACCGCGCGCCCGCGGTGAACACTTTTCGTGCGGCCACGACGTCACCCGGCTGCGCGCACAACACGGCTCCAGGCCCCAGCATTCCCGTCATGCGGCGATGGAGGACCTCTCCCGACCAACCACTCGGCGCGAGGAACTCGTAGTCGGCGCTGTAAAAGCCAAACGTCCGAGCCGAGGGGCCCACGTCGCGCACTTCCACGCCTCGCACCGCGCTGTCGCGATGGAAGTCCACCGACTCCACGAAGCCC
>DASUTR010000774.1:0-4924 GCA_036374535.1 Polyangiaceae bacterium | reverse complement strand
CGGCGCGCAACGCGTCACGGGTGCGGCCCGCTTCCTGTGCGTTGCGTTCGGCCTGTTCGCGGCGTAGCCGCGTCTCGCGCTCTTTGATGAGCGCCCCGAGCTCGCGCGTGACGGCAAGCGCCTTTTCGCGCTCGGGCGAGTGGTAGCTCACGGCGACGCGAGCCGAGCGCGGAGTGGTCCCGGGCTCGCGCGATTCGACGAAGTAGTTCTGGTAGACGTCGACCTCGATGTCCTCGCGGAAGGAGTCGAGCGCCGCGCGCGGATTCTTCGCCGCGAGACTCGGGTAGAGCCCGTGACGTCGAATGATCGCGAGCAGGGGCTCGCTCGTGAAGACGCCTTCACGGACGTACGCACCGAGGCGGCGCTTGATGTTCGCCCCGCCGGCAACGGCGTCGCCGCCGCCCTCTTCGAGCCGGAGCAGCAGACGCGGCGCGTACGCGTGGTCGCGGAAGGCGAGCACCGCGGCCACGAGCGCCGCGGCCGCGAGGGCCACGAGCAACGTGTGCCACGGACGACGGACGCCGCCCACGCAGAGCTCCGCCCCTTGGCGGACGAAATCGACGAGCCGTGGCTCGCTATCGAACCAAGTCGTCTTCATGGCACGAGACCTCGATTTGACGCAGCACCTCGCGCCGCGCCGACTCCCAACTCGTTTCCTCGAGCGCCCAGCTCGGTTTGCCGCGCGCTTCGCCGAGCGCCTTCGGCACGTTGCGCTCGACGATGCGTCGCGCCGGTTCCACGCCCGCGCAACGCTCGAGCGCCCGAAGGAGCAGCCGATCTTGCAGTCCGCGGCGGAGCGTCTTCAGGCGCAGCGACGGCAGCGGACCGGGGTAAGCCAAAAGCCCGTCGCCGTTGCCGAAATCGCTCTGACCGCGGCTTCGCTCGTCGAACGTGACGGGGTCGACCATGACGTCCGTCGGACCGCCGCGGTTGTAGCGATCGGTGAAGTACAGGCCTTCCCACGCGTACCAGAGCTCGATGTCGTAGCGCTCGGCGATCCACCCCCAGGTGCGCAGGCCGACGCCGTCGCCGTCGAGAACCATGCTTCCCGCGCCGGGCGGCTTCCCGTTGTACGTCCAGAATCGCTCACCGCGAGCCCGGCGCTCCGTCTGCGGGCCGGTGAACCCGTTGGGCGAAAAGTAGACGTCGAACACGTCGCCGTAGCTCGGACGCGGCGCGTCGGTGACGCCGCGCAACAAACGGGGACGGCCGCCGCCCGCCCTGCCGATCACTTCGGCGATGTGCCGCGCGCGCGCGCGAGCCTCGTCGGTGTGGGGCTCGTCGACGGGAATCGTGAACGGCGTCACGTCGGAATCGCGAAAATGTTCGAGCCATGCCCGGACGTCGCGTTCGATGCTGGCGTCACTGGCAAGGTCGAGCGCGACGGGCCAGTAGCGCACGTTCTTCATGAATTGGCGACGCGCTTCGAAGCGCGTCGGCGGGAGCGTCGCCGCCAGGTACGCGCCATGGCGCCGGAAGAGCTCGTGGTACGCGCGCTCCTTTTCGATGAGCTCGGGGGATTCTCCGTCGGCCAAGAAGTGAGCTCGCGCGACCTCTTTCGGCAAGTAGAAGACCCATACGAGGAGGTCCTCCCCGAGATCGATGCTCGCCTCGGCCACGTCGAGCACGACCGGGATGCGCCGCTCGTCGACGGTGAGTCTCCCCTCGTAACGGCCCGGCTTCGCCGCGCGCAGAACCTCGACGTCGAAGAACCCGAGCTCGCCGACGCGGAGCGCCGGCGTCCGGCTCGGAACGAGCACGTCGGGATAGCGTCCGACGCCTCGGCTCGGACCGTACATCTCCGTCGAGGGCTCCTTCACCTCGAGCGACCGAACGTCGAACCCCGTCACTCGCGCGACCCCTTCCGGAAGCTCGAGCACGACGTGCCGCTCGCGTCCGTCGCGAACGCGCAGGGACAGGCCGAGCGTCTCGCCGCGCGCAGCGAACAAGCTAACGACCTTGCCGTCGAAGAACGCCGATTCGCTCGGCGACGGCTCGTCCGCGTGAAGGCGCGTCGAGTCGCCGAGCACCTGGACGGCCGGTTCCTTCCGACACGCCGGCGCCGCGAACGCGAGGCTAAGCGCCAAGAAGCTCACCCACGGTGCAGAGCTCATGGCCCGCCTTCCTCGAATTCTCCAAAATCGCGGGCAATGCTTGGAGCGTCCAGGCTTGCCCGTCGTGACAGAGGACGATGTCTCCCGCGCCGGGCGGGGTATCGAAGGCGCGGGCCACGTCGCTCGCGCGCTTCTCGCGCCAATCGCCCGAATCGCGGGACCAGAGGACGAGCCTGAAGCCCGCGCGGGCGCATTCCAGCGACGACCGGAGCGACAGCGCGCCATGCGGCGGGCGAACGAAGGGCCGGCGACGCCCGCACTTCGGCAACAGAGCTTGGGTGCGCTCGAGCTCGCCGCGAAGCTCTGCCCGCGTGAGCTCCGTGAAGCGGCGGTGCGTGTAGCCGTGCCCGGCGAGTTCGTGGCCCGCTCGAGCGATTGCGTCCACGAGCTCCGGATAGCGGGCGCAGAGCTCTCCGACGACGAAGAACGTCGCCTTGACGTCGTAACGCGCCAGCACCGACAAATAGCCGCGCGTAAGCTCCGTCGGACCGTCGTCGAACGTGAGGGCCACACGCCCCCGGGGCGTGCCGCGTGGCTTCGGCCCGGACCAGGCGATGAAGTCCGGCGGCACGATGGCGCGGAGCAACGCCTTTCCGCCCTGGCGAGCCAAAAGGCCGATCATGCTGCCTCCCGAGCGCGGCTCTCGAGCGCGCGGAGGAGGCTCGAGTGGATCGCGCGAGCGCTGCCTTCCCAGTCGAGGACGTCGAGCTCGGCCGAGATGCGTTCGGAGTCGTGAGCCGAAGACAGCACGCGCTCGAGCGCCGCAGCGAGCGCTTCGGGCTGTCGGGGCGGGACGAGCGCTCCGAGCGTTTCCGAGGCGACGACGTCCGGAATGCCCCCGACGCGCGTCGCGACGACGGGTCGTCCGCTAGCGAGCGCTTCGAGCACGACGTTCGGCATGCCCTCGTTCCAGCTCGGCAGCGCAAGGAGGTCGCACGCTGCGAGCCAGGTCGCGATTTCCTCGTGCGGGCGCGCTCCCACGAACGTCGCGTGCACGCCGAGCTCGCTCGCGATGGCGCGGCACTCTTCGAGCCCCGCGCCGTCCCCCACGAAGACTGCGCGCGATTCGCGCACGCGCGGCGTACCCGCCGCGTAGGCCCGGACGAGATCGAACGCGCCTTTCTCGCGAGTGACGTGGCCGACGTAGAGGACGAGGGGGACATCGCGATCGAGACCGAGCGCGCGCCGAGCTTCGGCGCGATCCCGCGGCCGGAACGTGGCACGGTCGATGCCGTTTCGGACGATGTCGATGCGCTCCGGCGGAACGCCGAGCGCCTGGGCTTTTTCGGCGAGCGGACGGCTCACGGCGACGACGCGCGCGGCGCGAGGCAGGGCCCACTCGAGCCGCCGGCGAGGCCCCGGGAGGTCCGCGACGACGTTCATGTCGCTTCCGTGGAGCTTCACGACGGCGGGAACGCCGAGGAGCTCGGCAAGCACCACGGCCGCATAGCCGTCGGGGTACGCCCACGCGCCCAGCACGATGTCCACGCGGTGCCGGAGCTTGATCGCGCTCACGGAGAGCGACGCTGCGTACAGCGGACCCGAAACGGCGTGTCCAATCTTCGGCAAGAGCGCGTACCGCGGATGCCGAACCGAGAGCCCGTCGATGACCTCGCTTTCCGGCACCTTCGAAAGGCGTCCGGCGTGCGACCAGCGACGAAAGGCGGTGGCGCCGGGGAACCACGGGATGGCCGCCAGCACCTCGACGTCGCAGAGCTTCCCGAGCGCGGCGAACTGGCGCCGATTGAACGGCGCGGAGAGCGGCTCCACCCGGTTCGGAAAGATCTTGGTCATGATGAGCACGCGCACGACCTAGGCCGCTCCTTCGGGCGCCGAGCTCGTCGCTCGTCCGGTGACCTCGAGGCTCAGGAGCAACGCGTCGTCCGCGCGATCCTTCGCCGTCGCGCGATCGAGCTGGGCGAGGAGAAACCGGTGCACGGCGCGATTGCCGGCGGGAGCCTCCGCCAAGATGTCGCGCAGCGTCGCCATCGAAACGAGGTCGGTCTCGAGCGCTTCGAGTAAGCCGTCGGTCATGAAAATCCCGACGTCGCCGGCGTGAAGGTCGTGGGTCTCGCTCTCGTACGTGCACTCCTCGAGCATGCCGAGCGGCGGACCGGACGCGAGCCCGAGCGCTCGGACCCCCCCGACGCTCCTCAAGAGCATCGGCACGTGTCCCGCGCACGCGGCGGCGAGCAAACCGGCGCTCGCATCGAGCTCGAACGCCGCGGCGGTCACGAAACGATCGCCGGGTAATTTACCGACGAGCGCTCGGTTGACCTCGGTGAGGAGCTGCCCCGGCGGCATGTCGGACACGAGGAGCGAATCGATGATCGGAAGAACGCTCGGGACGAGCGCAGCGCCGTCCGATCCGCGGCCACACGCGTCGCCAATCACTACGGCGAGGCGTGTTGGTGCGCGCAGGGAAAATGTGTAGAAATCGCCGCCCTTGAGCCCGCCGGCCGTGCGCGACTCGGCGAGCATACGAAAACCACCAAATTCCCAAAAGATCCCGGGGGGTGGGTTCGATTGGACGGCATTGACCTGCGTAAGCACGAGCCCTGGCGAGTGCACGCGACGTGCCACGGTATCTTCGCGAGATCGCGCATGTCGCCCGCTCAATTTCGCAACGTCTGACGACGCGGCGTGTCGAGTTGCCACGACGTTCCCGCCTCGCCCCAACGGGATCTACGCGACTCTCGAGCGGCGTACCGTGGCATGCATGTTGCGTCGCGGCCCGGCGATGTACAACTTCCTATCCTCGCTATCCTCGCCGGGCCTCAAGCGATCGCTCTCGACGTTAGCGGGATGCA
>DASUTR010000773.1:0-2318 GCA_036374535.1 Polyangiaceae bacterium | reverse complement strand
GCGGCGAATTCGTGAACTCGTTCACGCTCGCGAAGCTCAAGGTGGCGACCGGCGGCCGCCACCTCTGGACGCGAACGATCGGCTCGACGGTCGCCGGCGAAGCCGTGGACACGCTCATCTTCTACCCGCTCGCGTTCTACGGAATGAGCTGGATGCCGAACGATTTGCTCGTGAAGGTGATGTTCGCGAACTACTGCATCAAGGTGGGTTGGGAAGTCGTCGCGACGCCGCTCACCTACCGCGTGGTCGCTTTCTTCAAGCGCAAGGAGCACGAGGACTACTTCGACACCGCGACGAATTTCACGCCGTTCAGCCTCAAAGTCTGAAAGACAAAAAAAAGGAAGCGGCCGAGAGTGGGGAAGGGACTCTCGGCCGCTCGGAGTTAGTGAGGCTGCCACCACGCGGAGGGGGGGCACGCGGCGGCGCCTCTGTTCGTACATAAAGCAGCAAGCGTGCCAGCCGCGTGAAGGCGCGGGCCACCGATAAAACCCGCCCGAGGGCGGAGCTTGCGGGAATCACCGCGCCGGTGTCTCGCGCCGAGACACGTTCCCGTCTCGACCGTACCGATTCGAGACCTTCCGCTCGCGCCGAGCTCGGGAGCTTCTCGCCGAGCCCGCCGGCGCGCGCTCGCCCGTGCCTTTTTCTCATGTCGCGACGTTCAGCCTGCGACGGTCAGCACGTTTCGTACGGCGCGCGCGAGCGACTCGGTTCCGAACGGTTTCGGCAGCCATCCGAACCCCTGAGAACGCGCGAGCTCGCCGCGTTCGGCGGGCGCGTGGCCGCTCATCAAGAGCCCCCGCTGGCCCGGGAAGAGCTCGCGCACGCGGCGCAGGATCTCGAGCCCGTCGTGCTCCTCGCCGAGCATCATGTCCAAAATGACGAGGTCGAAGGGACTTTCGCTCGCTCTGCTCGGGCTGGAAGCGTCGGCGAAGCGTTCGTACGCGGCCTGTCCGCTCGCGATCGTCGAGACCTGATAGCCGAGGTGCTCGAGAATGCGGCGCGCCGAGTGGAGTTGGAGCGGCTCGTCGTCGACGACGAGAATCCGCGCGCTGCCGCCCGGCGCGAGCGAGCGCGCGGCGTTCACGAGGGGCGCGCTCGTCGCTCGCGGGAAATACAAGGTGAACTTCGTGCCGCCGCCCGGCCTCGTCGTCACGTCGATGAACCCCTCGTGCTCTTTCACGACACCGTGCACGATCGCGAGCCCGAGCCCGGTTCCCGTTCGCTCCCCGGCGCGCTTGGTCGTGAAGAACGGTTCGAACAGCCGCGGCAGCGCTTCCGCGGGGACTCCGGGGCCGTCGTCCTCGACGGCGATGGTCGCGTAGTCGCCCGGCTCGATCGCCTCGTAGCCGGTGACGGGCGCGGCGAGCCGCGCGCGCTCGAGGCGCACCGTGATCCGCCCGCGACCCCCGAGCGCCTCGATCGCGTTCTGCACGAGATTCGAAATGGCCCGCATGACGTGCGGCTCGGAAGCGGTCACGTACAGCGGCTCGGAGGCGGGTTTCGCCGTGAGCACGACCGCCGTGCGCTCTCGCCCCGACATGCGCACGTGCTCGCCCTCGAGGCAGCGCTCGACGAGGGGATTCAGGTCGAGCACCTCGCGCTGCATCCGCCCCTTACGGCCGAGCGTCAAAAGGTCCTTGATGGTTTGCGCGGCGCGCACGGCGGTCCGCTTGATCGCCTCGATGTCGGTGCGGAGCTCGCCGTCGTCGCGACCCGGGCTCGCACGGAGCTCGTCGAGCTCGTCGAGCATGACGTCGGGCAGCGCCACGAGCGGACCCAAGGCGTTGTTGAGATCGTGCGCGACGCCGCCCGCGAGGGTGCTGAGCGACTGCATGCGCTCGGCCGTGGCCAGGCGTTCCTGGACGCTCTTCGCGTGGAGCGCCGTGCGTCGCACGATCTCTTCGTGGAGCGACAGGGTGTTGAGCGAGGCGCTGATCTGATCGGCGAGCATCTGATAGACGCCGAACTGCGCGCCCAGTTCGATCACGACGACGCCCCAGCGCTTGCCTTCCGACGTGAGGGGCAGAGCGAACGAGGTATGGCGTCGATCGGCCGGGAACGCACCGGGCGGAAGCAGGCGGCGCGCGTCGAACGGTTCGGCCGGCGGAGCGGTGACCTTGCCTTCGCACAGGCAGAAGAAGGGCTCGAGTACGCGCTCGTCGGAGTCGGCGTAGAGCGAGACGTACGCGTTGTTCGTCGGTAGGCGGGGCAGCTCCTCGCCGAGCGCGCGCTTGAGCGCCTCGGCGTCGAGCGCCGCGGACAGGCGCTCGACGGTCTTGAAAAGCCGCCGGTAGGTACCCTCCATCTCGAGCGCGTGA
>DASUTR010000772.1:0-5695 GCA_036374535.1 Polyangiaceae bacterium | reverse complement strand
CCGCCGCGAGCCGGGAAGACGTCTTCGTTCGCGGCGCGCGTCGGGATCTCGGCGCCCGAAGACGACGAACCCATCGCCATGCCCGAGCGCGGCGACCTCGTCGAGCATTTCGCGTTCGGGCTCTGCGAGGTGCTGAGCGTCTCGGGCGATCGGCTGGTCGTCCGCGATCTCAAGGGGCCCGGGCGCATTCGCGAGATCGCGAGCGAGCGGCTCGCCGTGAGCGGTCCGTCGGAGCACGACGGCAAGCGCCTCTACCGGTTGACGAGGCGCGCCTGATGCTGCGCGAGCTCCGCGAGCGCGTGAACGATCCGAACATCTATCGGATCTACCTCACGACCTTCGCGCTCGGCGTCGCCTACGGCATCGCGATCTCCGTGCTCGCGGTCCACCTGGATCAGCGCGGCTTCGAGAAGAACGCCATCGGCGAGCTCGCGGCCGCGTTCGCGCTCGGCATCGTGGCCCTCTCGCTCCCGATGGGCGCGCTCATTCGCCGCTTTTCCGCGAAGACCGTGCTCGCCGCGTCGCTCGTCGGGTACGCCGTCACCGTCGGCGTTTTCCCGCTGCTCCACTCGTACGCCGCCATCGCGTTCGTGCGCTTTTTCGACGGCGCCTGCTCGGTCGGCGTGTGGGTGAGCTCGGAAACGATTTTGCTCTCTCGCGCGCGCCGCGAGCACAAGGCGTACGTGACGAGCCTCTACGCCATTGCGATCGCCGTCGGCTACATCGCGGGACCCGTCGTGGCGCGCCTCGCAACGTCGGTGTTGCCGATCGAGCTCGCCTTCGCGACGTCGAGCGTGATCGCGCTCGCGGCCGGCGCGTACGCCGCGCTCCGCATCGAGCGGAGCAGTTCGGACGCAGCCGAGCACGCGACGGACGCGGAACCCTCCACCGTCAAACAAAGCGCGTGGCGCTTGCTCTACTCGATCAAAAATTCGTGTTTCGCGACCTTCGCGTACGGTTACTTTCAGGCGAGCGTCGTCTTGTTCCTGCCGCTCTTCTTGATGGAGTCGAAGGGCGTCGAAAAGGAGCAGACCATCTTGATTCCCGCTTTCTTCGCGGGCGGCATGCTGCTGTTCTCGAACGCGGCGGGGCGGCTCGGGGACCGCCTGGGGCACCTTTCCGTCATGCGCGTGCTCGGCCTCGTCGGCCTCACGATGATCGCGAGCTTCGTTTATCTGCCGTCGTACGAGTGGATGTGTGCCGCGGTGTTCGTCGCAGGCGCGAGTCTCGCCAGCATCTCGCCCGTGAGCCTCGCCCTGCAGGGGGTCATCACGACCGAATACAGCCGAGCGACCGCCATCTACAACGCCTTCTACGCGGCCGGCATGCTGTTCGGCCCGCCCATTTCGAGCCGGATTTTTCAGGCGCACGGCGGCGCCGCCATGCTGTTCCACCTCGCCGCGCTGTGGGCTCTGTTCGTGGTGTTCTCGACGGTGTTCTACCGCGACGACCCTGCCGTGAAACGGCGCGCCGAACGGGCCTCGCTCGCCGTCGACTGAAGCTCGATTCAGCGGGTGCGTCGAACCCCCCGAAACGACGAGAATTGCGCGCCTCGCACACGGCGGAGTAGCATCGCTCCCGAGTGGCCATGATTCGTCGCGTCCATCGCTCGCTGCTTTCGCTCCTCCTCGTCGCCTCGCACACTTTCGCCTCCTTGCCCGCCTTCGCTCAGTCGGACGAGCAGCGCGCGGCCGCGCGAGATCTCGCGACGGAAGGCGCAGACGCCTTCGACGCCGGCCGTTATCAGGACGCCATCGATCGCTTCACGCGGGCCGAATCCCTGGTCCACGCCGTTCCCCACCTGCTCTTTCTGGCGCGCTCGCACGCGAAGCTCAAGCAGTACGTGAAAGCGCGCGAGGCCTACCTCAAGATCTTGAACGAGGTGCTTCCGCCGAACGCATCGCAGGCGGCGCGGAACGCCAAGACCGAAGCGTCGAGCGAGATTTCGGCCGTCGAAAGCAAAATCGCGAGGCTCACGATTCAGATCGAGGGCAAGGAGTCGGCAAAGGAGCTCGTCGTCACGGTGAACGGCGCGCCGGTACCGCCCGTGCTCGTCGGCGCGCCCCAGCCCGTCGATCCGGGTGAGCTCACCGTCGCAGCGGCCGCATCGGGCCTTCGCGCCGAGCCGCAGTCGGTGACGCTCGGCGAGGGAGAGAGGAAAGAGGTGCTCTTGAAGCTCGTCGCGGACGCCTCGGCTCCCGCCGTCGTGGCCGCACCCGCGCCCGTCGCGAGCACGACGCCGTCCGACTCGGAGCCGCGGGACGAAGGCGCGAGCGGCGGCGCGAACGGCCTTCGCATCGGCTCGTACGTGGCCTTCGGCGTCGGCGCAGTCGGGCTCGGCGTGGGCACGGTCTTTCTCCTGCAGTCCTCGAGCAAGCGTTCCGAAGCGGACGATCTTTGTACGCTTCCGGGCGGTGCCTGCGACAAGGAGAACGAAGACAAGGTGAATGCGCTCGACGCGGACGCCGACAGCGCGGGCGCGATCGGCGTCGCAGGGCTCATCGTCGGAGGCATCGGCGTCGCAACCGGCGTTACGCTCTTCGTCCTTTCGAGCGGAAGCTCGAGCTCGGCGGGCGCGAGCGCCGGATCGAAGAAAGCCCTGGGGTCGGGACCCCACCGTCCCACCGTCGCCCCTTGGTTCGGCCGAAACACGCTCGGCGTGAAGGGCACGTTCTGACGGCGGACTTGACGCTCTCGTACCGCCACGCATACGATTCGAGGCTCTTTCATGCGGCGAGGCTTAATCCGGAGCGGGTGGTCGTGGGTCGCTGCGGGAGTTCTCGTCTACGCATGCTCCGGTGACCCGCGGCGCTTCGTCGACACGAGCGGCGACGCGGGCGAAGGCGGCGAGGGCGCGACGGGAACCGGCGGCTCTTCCGGCGGCGGCAGGGGCGGCTCTTCCGGCAGCGGCACGAGCGGTGACGCCGGCAGCCCCGGAGGCGACGGCGGCACGTCGACGGGCGGAAGCGGAAACCGCGGCGGCACGGGCGGCACGAGCGGCGAAGGCGGCGCTGGCGACGGCGGCGGCGGCGAAGGCGGCGAGACCGAACCACCGCCCCCACCTGGAGGCCCCGGAACGGCGCTCGTCGCCGGCGGGCAATGGATGAAAAGCGCCAACTATCGACTCTTCAGCGTCACGGGCAACGGAGCGCTGCCCGTGAACGCATCGTCCACGAACTTCCGGTTGCACGGAGGCATCGTGGGCACCACTCAGCCTTGAGGTCCGAGGACTAGGTCATGACTCGACGACTACGCAATTTGGGAATCTTCAGCACGAGCGCGGCGATCCTCGCGACGACCGCGGCCGCCATGGCTGCTCCGTTTCTCTCCGAGCAGGGGCGCTTGTTCGAGACGGACGGAACCCCCGTCGACAACCTGAGCCCCGGAGTCCCGATCCGCTTCGCGATCTACGCGAACGCGAGCGGCGGAACCGCGATTTGGACCGAGCTCCAGACGGTGCCGGTGGACGAGGGCTATTTCTCCGCGGTGCTCGGCGAAACGACCGCGCTCCCGGCGACCCTCTTCGACGGAACGACGCGCTACCTCGGTGTGACCATTGGAACGGACTCCGAGATGACGCCGCGCCAGCCGCTCGTCGACGTTCCGTACGCCATCGTCGCGCGCTCCGTCGTCGACCGGAGCGGCAACCTCGTCGTCAACGATCAGGGTCGCTGGGTCGGCAATCCGACCGGGCTCGTGGGCCCCACCGGTCCCGCGGGACCGCCCGGAGCAGCGGGAGCCGAAGGCCCGCGCGGCCCGACGGGACCTGGGGGCGCTAACGGCGCCGCCGGCGCGACCGGCCCCCAAGGCCCCCAAGGGCTCCAGGGTCTCGTGGGCCCGACCGGGCCGGCGGGAACGTACGCTGCGGGCACGGGCATCACGATCTCGGCGAACACCATCAGCCTTTCGACGTCGGGCTGCGTCGCTGGCGAGGTCTGGAAGTTCAACGGCTCGACGTTCTCGTGCGCGGCCGAGTACTTCAGCGCGTGCACGTGGGCCAGGATCACCGGCACGGTCGCCTCGTCGACGCTCTCCGTCGATTGTCCCACCGGCAAGTTCGCGATCGCGGGGGGCTGCGATGCCGCCGGCACCGCCTCGCTCCTCTTCACGCGGCCCTTCGGCCCTCCGGCGAACGGCTCCGCCGTCACCGGCACCTCCTCCTGGTATTGCAACTACAGCGCTTCCGCCATCGGGCACTCGGCCTACGCGCTCTGCTGCAACGTCACACCCTAAGAGCGCTCACGGCGGCGGCGTGTCGTCTGCCGCGCCGAGCCGGAGCACCCGAGCGGGCTGTTTCGCAGGCGGCCGAGCGAGCTCCGTCTCGAGCATTCGAACGCGCTCCCCGGGGGCCCCGAGCGCACGAAACTTCGCGAGGTGGTGGCGTGCCTCGTCCGCGGCGCCGATCGAATGCGCCAAAATCGCGAGGTGGTAGCGCGCGTTCTCGTGCGACGGCGCGAGCCGCGTGACGCGAAGGTAGTTCGCGCGAGCCTCGCCGTAGCGCTCCTGCCTCTGGGCGATGACGCCGAGATTGAAGAGCGCGTCGACGTCCTCCGGTTCCGCGGCGAGCACCGCGCGGAAATGAGAACGCGCGCCGTCGAGCTCGTTCGCGGCGAAATCGACGAGGCCCGCGAGGAACACCGCGGGCGTGCCGCGTCCCGCCGCTCGGCTCCGCTCGGCGAGCCTGCGTGCCGCGTCGAACTGCTGCATACGGTAACCGAAGAGCGCCTGCGCGTAGAGCGCGTGCGGATCGCTCGGCGACTTCGAGAGCACCGCGCCGGACTCTTTCATAGCCGAAGGGTCGTTCTTGCGTACGAGCGCCTCGGCGCGAATCCCGTCGAACGGACCGCGCGGCTGGCAGCGCGCGGCGACGCCGAGGATGGTCATGACCGCGTCGAGGGCTTCCACGTCGAGCCCCGCCGAGCTCGCTTCGGCGGCGCAATCACAGTCGTGCTCGCGACAACGCTCGCGCAGGCGCGCCGCCCGTTTCGACATATGTTTGGCGGCGAGAGCGCCTTCGATGGCGGCGAGCGGCGTCGCGAACACGAGCGACGGTTTGCGCTCACGCTGGAAGGCGATACCGGCGGCGAGCACGAGAAGCCCTAGGAGAATCACGCCCGGAATCGGGACGCGCGCCCTTTCGAGGGAACTCTGGCTCATTCCGACCGCACCTTAGCAAAAAGGGTGAAAAGGGTTCGCCCGGCTTGGGACCTCGAGCGCTTCGGCGTATCTTGGAAGGACGGGTCCGGATGGAGGTCGGCGAGCTCATCGAAGGCAAGTACCGCATCACGCGCCTCATCGGCGAGGGCGGGATGGGCGCCGTGTACCTCGGCGAGAACGTGCGCATCAGCCGTCGCGTGGCCATCAAGG
This sequence comes from Polyangiaceae bacterium, assembly GCA_036374535.1. Lineage (GTDB taxonomy): Bacteria > Myxococcota_A > Polyangia > Polyangiales > Polyangiaceae > PMG-095. The sequence goes on along the minus strand of DASUTR010000772.1, from coordinate 328 downwards.
TGCTGCACGCCGGTCTGGTCGAAAATAAGGAAGTGACGCAGCGCTTCGAGCGCGAAGCGCAGGCAGCTGGCCGCATCGGCAACGACCACATCCTCGAGGTGCTCGACCTCGGCACGCGGCCGAACGGCGACCACTACATCGTGATGGAGTTTCTCGACGGCGAGCCGCTCTCCGCGCGCATCAAGGCGCAAGGCCGGATTGAGCCGTTCGAGCTTGCCCCGCTCGTTCGTCAGGTGCTCGTGGGGCTCGCCGCCGCGCACCGGGCCGGTATCGTGCATCGCGATCTGAAGCCGGACAACGTCTTCATTCTGAAAGAGAAGGTGGGCAA
>DASUTR010000771.1:0-26988 GCA_036374535.1 Polyangiaceae bacterium | reverse complement strand
CACCAGCTCGCGAAGTGGCTCCGATGCATGGCGGGCCCCATGGCCGACCCAGACGGCGAAGTGTCCCTCGTTCAAGCGATTGGCACACGTCCTCGCCGCAGCGGGATCTCCTCCCGTCGTCAAAAGGCGGGACGCGGGCTTGGCGCCTCTAGCCGGAATGAGCGTGGTCTGTAAGCGAAGCGGCAGGGCGATGTGCGCTACGAAGCCGCCGGGGCGTTGGCAACCAATCGCCAGGCGCCGCGCGATCTCCGGCAACTCTTCGCTGTCGTTCAGTTCCACGGCGAAATCGAAGAAGGGTCCGGCGCGAAACAATCCCTCCGACGGCATGGTGTAGCTGCTCGTTTCCTGCACCGCACCCAGACCCTTGTGGGCGAAGCTACTTATCCCGGAGAAAAGAATTACCTTGGCACCATCCCAGCGGGCCCCGCAGATCCCAGTAAGGGCGTTGAGAAGCCCGGGGCCGGTGGTCACGGTAACTGCGGTAGGGCGCCCCGATACCATCGACGCCTCGGTCGCAGCGAAGGCCGCTCCGCCTTCGTGTCGCGCGTGGATCAACTCGATCGGACTCTTGAGCAACGCCTCGGCGAAGGGCGCGTTGCCGCCACCAACGATGGCGAAGGCTTGTTCGACACCCAGAGATTCGAGGAGCTCACAAAGTACCTGGGAAATGGTGACGTTCCCCCCGACCGCTTCCACGCGGCGCGTACCCCAAGCCGTAATAGTTTCATCTTGGATGGTCATGGTGCACTTTCCCAGCCATCGGGCGGCCGAGTTCCACCTCCGCGCCTGTCATCCACGACAGACGAAGATGGTGAGTTCTGTCGGACGATCTGTTCGTTATGAATCCTCGCCCCAATGGCTTTGCTTGCTCACAACGGCCAGGCCACCGGGCGACCTGACCCTTCATGGTTAGAAAAGTCCGACGCCTGACGTGGCAAACGGACGTCGATCACGAGGCCGCGCACCGGCTCCTGCCTGTGAGATCCACCGCCGCGTGACTGGATCGATCTCGAAAAATCGCGCCGCAGAACCGAGCCCAGCGAGGAGACCTCGTCGAGTGACCATGCCCGCAACCCTTTCTTCCGTGCCCGCCCCGCGACCGCGTGTCAGCCGCAAGCGTTTCAGAAGGCTACACTAATGTTAGGCGTGTCGCAAGGTAGTTCTGCCACGAACGCGCGCATTCAGCGCCAACGTGAAAAAGTCACACGTCAACACACATCGTGGTTGTACTTCTTACATGGTCAATCGCTAGAGCTGCGTCGTGTATCTGGACTCAGATCATGTGTTGGGTGGAACCAACGCTCTGGTTTTCGGGATTTCGCTGTGAATCGCGAGCGCGAAAGGCAATCGCGACGTATCGGAAACGAGAACGGCTCGCGCATCGAGCGCTTCAGTCACGAACCAACGTGACCGCGGGTTAGCAACGAGAGCAAAATCCGCGATTCGCGCGCGACGTGACATCACGTACACGTCGCCGCGGCGCGTACGAGAAGCGCGCCAGGCGGTGCTCACTTCTTTCCGCAGAGGTGAGAGCGTAGAGCGGTGCAAAAAAAACGCGCTCCACGGTGAGTGGAGCGCGTTTCGTTCGCGACGCTACGGACCGGCCGTCAGTTCGTGGACGGCGCCGTCTCTCGTTTCGAGATCTCGTCGAGGTAGGCCTGGGAGGGTTGCGGCATGCGCTCGAGCGCCGCGGCGAGGACTTCGTCGAGCTTGTGGACGAAGACGAACTCGAGCTCGTCGCGAACCTCTTTCGGAACCTCGTCGAGGTCGGCCTTGTTCCGCTCGGGAACGAGGACGCGCTTGATGCCGGCGCGATGGGCCGCGAGCGTCTTTTCCTTGAGGCCGCCGATCGGAAGAACGCGGCCGCGAAGAGAGAGCTCGCCCGTCATGGCCACGTCGTGCCGCACGCGGATGCCCGTGAGCAGCGAGACGAGCGCCGTGAACATCGTGACGCCCGCGGAGGGACCGTCCTTGGGCATGGCGCCGGCGGGGATGTGGATGTGGATGTCGCTCTTCTCGAGGAAGTCCTTCGAGATGCCGTACTTCTCGGCGTTCGTGCGCACGTACGAGAGAGCTGCGTGCGCGCTCTCCTTCATCACGTCGCCGAGCTGGCCGGTGAGCTGCATCTTGCCCGAGCCGAACATGCGCGTGACCTCGATGAAGAGGATTTCGCCGCCCACGCTCGTCCACGCGAGACCCGTCGCGACGCCCGACTCTTCGGTGCGCTCGGCGACTTCGCTCGTGTACTTGATGGGGCCGAGGAACTGATGGAGATCTTCCTCGCTCTTGATGGTGCGGGGTGACGTGTCGCCTTCCGCCACCTTGACGGCGACGCCGCGGATGACGCTCGCGATGGTGCGCTCGAGCGAACGAACGCCGGCTTCGCGCGTGTAGTGCTCGATGAGCTCCTCCACGGCTTCGTCCGTGATCGTGAGCTGCTCCGCCTTCAAACCGTGCTCTTCCAGCTGTTTCGGGATGAGGTGCTGGCGAGCGATGGCGAGCTTCTCGCGCCGCGTGTAGCCGGGGATTTCGAGGATCTCCATACGATCGCGCAGGGGCGGCGGGATGGGATCGGCCACGTTCGCGGTGGCGACGAACATGACGTTCGAGAGGTCGTACGGGATCTCGAGGTAATGATCGGCGAACGAGTTGTTCTGCTCGGGGTCGAGCACCTCGAGCAGAGCCGCGCTCGGGTCGCCGCGGAAGTCGTGACCGATCTTGTCGACCTCGTCCATCATGAAGACGGGGTTCACGGTGCCGGACTTCTTCATGCCCTGGATGATCTGACCGGGGAGCGCGCCGACGTAGGTGCGCCGGTGGCCGCGAATGGCCGCCTCGTCGTGCACGCCGCCGAGCGAGACGCGCACGAATTTTCGTCCGAGCGAGCGCGCGATGCTGCGGCCGAGCGAGGTCTTACCGACGCCGGGCGGGCCGATCAGGCACAAGATGGGGCCCTTCTTGTCCTTCTTGAGCTTGCGGACGGCCAGGTACTCGACGATGCGCTTCTTCACCTTGTCGAGGCCGTAGTGATCCTCGTCGAGGACGCGGCGTACCTCGGCGATCTCCATGTTGTCTTCGGTCGCGTTCGACCACGGTAGATCGAGGATCCAGTCGAGGTAGGTGCGAACGACGGTGTACTCGGCGCTGCCGACCTGCATCGAACGCAGGCGCTTGAGCTGCTTCTTCGCGACGTTGTCGGCTTCGCTCGGCAGGTTCGCCTTCGCGATGCGCTCTTCGAGCCCGTCGAGATCGCCCTGATCGCCGTCGTCTTCGCCGAGCTCTTCCTTGATGGCCTTGAGCTGCTGGCGGAGCACGTACTCGCGCTGGTTCTTTCCCATCTCTTCTTTGATCTGGGAGTTGATGCGCTCGCGCATCTTCAAGATCTCGAGCTGGCGCGTGAGCAGGCGCAGCACCTTGCGGATGCGCTCCTTCACCTCCACCGTCTCGATGAGCTGCGCTTTCTCTTCGACGGGGGCGTCGAGGTTCGCGGCGACGAGATCGGCGAGGGCGCCGGGGGCCTGGATCGAGTCGATGAGCGAGCCCGCTTCGCGCGGGAGCTCCGGCATGAGCTGGATGACCTGCTTTGCCACGTCGCGCAGGCTCATGGCGAGCGCTTCGGCCTCGACGTCTTCGTTCGCGCGCGTTTCGACGCGTGCGATCTTGGCGCGGATGTACGGGTTCGTCTGCGTTACCTGGTCGAGACGGATGCGCGTGAGGCCCTGCAGGATGAGCGAGTAGTTGCCCGAGCTGTGCTTCAGCGCCTTCAAGACGCGCGCTGCGCAGCCGACCGGATAGAGATCGTCGGCGCTCGGGTCGTCCGTCGCCGGATCGCGCTGCGCGAAGATGGCGATAACGGGGCTCTGGAGGTTGTGAACGTCCTCGACGAGCGCGACCGACTTCTCGCGACCCACGTCGAACGGCGCGACGGCCCCGGGAAAGAGAACCGCGTTGCGGATGGGGAGCACCGGAAGCTCGTCTCCGAACTTCAGCTCGTCTTCGCTCGGCGGGGGACCGGACACGGGCAACTGGGGCGCGGCCGGCTTCTTCTTTTCGCTCATGATTGCTCCTGGGATCGGAACCTAACCACTACTACGGCCGGCGCCACACCGGAGATTCGCCCTGATCGGGATGTCAGGGGGCCCCCTACCCTTTTTTTGGGCGCGGGGCCGGAGCAAGGGCTCTACTAACGAAGCTAGAGCGTGTATCGTCGGACTCCATTCCGGATGGTCGCCCGATGAACGAGGGAAGCCTGATCGCCGGCAAATACCGTCTGGTGTCGCTGCTCGGCCGTGGCGGGATGGGGTCGGTCTGGCGCGCCCAGCACCTCGACCTCGACGCGCCCGTCGCGATCAAGCTCCTCGACCCGTCCATCGCCGCGAACCCCGAGGGCCTCACGCGCTTTCACCGCGAGGCACAAGCGGCCGCGGCCCTCAGAAGCCCGCACGTGGTTCAGATCTTCGATCGCGGCATCGACGATGCGACACAGCAGCCGTTCATCGTGATGGAGCTGATGGAGGGCGAGAGCCTAGCCGATCGGATAGGTCGGCTGGGGCTGCTCTCGCCCGAGCAGACGGCGCGCATCGTCACGCAGGTCGCGCGCGCTCTCGGACGCGCTCACGACGCCGGGATCGTCCATCGCGATCTCAAACCCGACAACATCTTCCTCGTGCGGAACGAGGACGAAGAGGTCGCCAAGGTGCTCGACTTCGGCATCGCGAAATCCGACAAGCACCGGCTCGATTCGGGCTCGCACACGCGGACGGGAGCCGTGATGGGCACGCCCTATTACATGAGCCCGGAGCAGATCAGCGGCTCGAAGGGCGTGGACGCCCGCACCGACATTTGGGCGCTCGGGGTCATCGCGTGCGAGTGCCTCACCGGGCGGCGCCCCTTCGACGCCGAAACCATCGGCGGGCTTGCGCTGAAGATTTGCGCCGAGCCGCCGCCCATTCCGTCGCGCCTCGGGCCGGTGTCGCCCGCGTTCGACGCGTGGTTCGCGCGCTCGGTCGCGCGTGAGACGACGGCGCGCTTCCAAACGGCGCGCGAAGCCGCGGACGAGCTCCGGCGCGCGTTCGGCATGGCAACGGCGGTCGCCACGAACGCTACGGGCCAGCACGCCGCCGTCCCGGCGAAGCAGGCGAACACGACCTCGGGGCTCGCGCGCTCGTCGGCCGACGCCGTTACGGCGGAAATGGCGGCCAAGGCGCCATTTCCGCGGTGGGCTCTCGCCGGCGGGCTCGCCGCGTTCGCCACCGTGGCAGGCGGGGCCGCGTGGTTCTTTCTCGGGCGGACACCCGCCGCGACGCCGGACGCAACGTCCTCGGCGCTTTCTGCGCCGGCCGCCCCGAGCGCTGCGAGCATCGAGACCGCACCCGATGCGCCGAAGCCGCCCGTCGTCGCGCCGAGCGCAACGGCGACACCGGAAGCGCCGGCGACGCCGAGCGCCGCGCCTGCACCGAGCGCTACACCCGCGGTCGCAAGGCCCGCCGTGGCCGCTCGCCCCGCCCCGGCGCCGAAGCGTCCCCCGACCCCTCCGAAGTCGACCGGCGGCAAGCCGGCGAGCGACCTCGGGTCCGCCATCGATCAACGGAGATGATTGCCATGCGACTTGCTTCGACCTTTCTGGTCTCGTTCGCTCTCGCACTCGCCGGGGCTCCTGCCCTCGCCCAATCGAACACGGCTGCCGCCGAGGCGCTTTTTCAGGAAGGTCGGACCCTGTTTCAAGCGGGCAGGTACGCCGAAGCGTGCCCGAAGCTCGCCGAGAGCAACCGCCTCGATCCCGCGACGGGCACCCTGCTCACGCTCGCGCTCTGTCACGAGAGCGAAGGCAAGCTTGCCTCGGCGTGGGCCGAGTTCACGGACGTCGAGGGGCGCGCCCAGCGCGAAGGACGCGACGACCGCGTGAAAATCGCCCGCGAGCACGCGACGGCGCTTCGTCCGCGTCTCTCGACGCTCGCCGTCGACGTGCCGGCGGACGTCGCGCAGACGCCCGGCTTCGAGCTCAAGGTCGATGGCGTCGCGCTCGGCTCGGGCTCGTTTGGCGTCGCCGTGCCGGTGGACGGCGGTGAGCACCGCCTCGAAGCGTCGGCGCCCGGCAAGGCGCCGTGGCAGAGCAACGTCACGGTGAAAGCCGAGTCCGACGCGGTGCGCGTCGCGGTCCCGGCGCTCGCGGACGCACCGCCGTCGGCCGTGGCGCCCGTGACGAGCCCAGCGCCCTCGGACCCTCCACCACAGGAAGCCGCGTCGGACGGTTCGACGCTGCGCACCGCCGGGCTCATCACGGCGGGCGCGGGGGTGGTGGCGCTCGGCGTGGGCACGTTCCTCGCGTTGGACGCGAAGTCGAAGTACGACGACGCGGAGAAACGATGCACGAACGGCGTGTGTCCGCCGGGGCCGTACCAGGACTCCGAAGATGCGCGGAGCCAGGGCACGATCGCGACGGTCGTGTTCGCGGTCGGCGGAGCGGCGCTCGCGACGGGCGCGGTGCTGTTTTTCATCGCACCGACCGGCTCGTCCGACGAGCGGCCCGCGGCGGGACTTCGCGTCGATCGGATCGGGCTCGGCCCGGGTAACGTGACGCTCGGAGGGAGCTTTTGATGCGCACTCGGTCGCGACTTTCTTGGTTCGTCGTCCTCGCCGCCGCCGGCGCGTGCAACGCCGTGTTCGGGATGGAAGAGCTCGAGGAGGGACCGCCCGGCGGAAGCTCCGCGAGCTCCGGTCAGGCCGGTGAGGGCAGCGGCGGCACCGCGGGCAGCGGCAGGGGCGGCTCGTCCGGCTCGGGCAGAGGCGGAACCAGCGGCTCGAGCGGTAGTGCGGGGACGAGCGGCGAAGCAGGCGGCGGGATGGGCGGGGGCGGCGGTGACTGCGAGCCGACCGACGAGACCACGTGTGGCGCGGTGTTTCCGGAGCTGCTCGGCAATTGCCGCGAGGGGCAAATCGTCTGCGGCGCCGACGGCACGTGGGGCGAATGCAGCGTGACGCCCCAAACGTCGGATTCCTGCGAAACCGAGGGCGACGACGCGGACTGCGACGGAACCGCCAACGAGGGCTGCCCGTGCCTCGACGGTGCGACGCGCGACTGCGGGCCCGACACGGATGACGGTATCTGCGAATTCGGCACGCAGACGTGCGCAGATGGCATGTGGGGTGACTGCGAAGACGCGGTGCTCCCCGAAGCGCGCGACTGTCTCTCGGCGGCGGACAACGACTGCGACGGCGTGGCCGACAACGAGCGCGACGACGAGTGCCCGTGCGCGGTCGACGGCGAGCACGTGTGCGTCGACGACGCGCCCACCGATTGGGAGGGTCCGATGGCGATCGCGACGGCGGCCGCGACGGCGTCGTCTCCGAGCTGCACGGGCACCGGCTACGAGCGCCAGGTCTTGACGATGTTCGGAGCCGTCGACATGGGCAGCGCGATGTGCGGCTGTGCGTGCAGCCCCCCGGGTTCGATGAGCTGTGGCCCCGTCAACATCCAGGCGGGCACCTCGAGTTGCATTCAGCTGCAAACGGTGGTCGGCCCCGCCGAGTACTCACTCAACGCCGGGACGTGCCAGAACGTCAACGGCGGCGGGTGGAATTTTTACCCGACCTCGGCCTTTTCGTCCTCGGGTTCCTGCACGCCGCAACCCTCGAGCAACTTCACGCGCGCACGCTTCACGCGGCGGGTCACGGGCTGCGAAACGAACACCGGCTCGGCCGCGGGCTGCGCCGCGGCGTCACAATGCGTCCCGACGCTCGACAATCCGCTCGAGAAGTTCTGCATCTACCGTGCGGGTGCCGTCGCGTGCCCGAGCGGTCCATACACCGAGCGCACCGTCTACTCGGACACCGTCGACGATCCGCGCTCGTGCAGCGCGTGCACCTGCGGCTCGGCGACGGGCCAGTGCACGGGTTCCGTGAACTTCGTTCGTTCGCCGTGCCCCGGAATGGTCTTGTCGAACGCCGTCGCGCTCGGCTCGTGCGAGAACGTCTACGACGGAGGCCTGGCACTGGCGGCCTCGGCGGGAACGCCCATGCCGGTAGGCTCGTGTCCGCCGTCCGCGTCGAACGTCCAGGGCTCGGTGACGACGACGGGCGACACCACGGTGTGCTGCAAGCCCTAGCTCGCGGCCGAGACGAGACCCTCCCATGCGTGCCGTCTTTTTCGGAACGCCGGCGCTCGCCGTGCCCTCGCTCGTCGCGCTCGCGGAGCTCGCCGAGATCACGGGCGTCGTCACGCAGCCGGATCGTCCGGCAGGGCGCGGCATGAAGACGCAGGCGCCCGCGGTGAAGCTCGCCGCGCTCGAGCGGAATCTCGACGTGTTCCAGCCCCAAAAGGTGCGCACGGGCGAGCTCACGAGGTGGGTGTCGGAGCGCGCCCCCGACGTCGCGCTCGTCATTGCGTACGGGCGCATCTTGCCGGACGACGTGCTCTCGGCTCCGCGCAGAGGTTGCCTGAATCTCCACGCTTCCCTGCTGCCGAAGTACCGCGGCGCCGCGCCCATCAACTGGGCGATCGCGAACGGCGAAACGGAGACGGGCGTTTCGCTGATGCAGATGGACGCCGGGCTCGACACGGGGCCCGTGTTCGCGCGCGAAGCGCTCGCCATCGGGCCCGAAGAGACCGCGGGCGAGCTCGCGGCGCGGATTTCGGAGCTCGCCGCCCGTGTCGTGCGCCTCCACCTCGAGCGGGCCGTCCGCGGCGAGCTCGTACCCGAAGCGCAGGACGACGCTCGAGCGAGCCACGCACCGCTCATCGAAACCGAGCATCGCCGCGTCGATTTCAGCCGAACGGCGGAGGACATCGCCAATCTCGTGCGTGGCATGGCACCCGCGCCCGGCGCTTTCACCACCGTTTCGGGAAAACGCTTGCGGCTCGGCCGGGTTCGGCCCGTCCGTGAGCCCCCGAGCGGCGCCGCGGGCACGGTACGGCTCGCCGGCGGAAGCCCCGTGGTCGTCGCCGGCGCGGGCGCAGTCGAGATCGTTTCCGCGCAGCTCGAGGGCAAGCGCGAGGTGTCCGGCCGGGACCTCGTGAACGGGCGCGTGCTCGCCGAAGGCACCATTTTGGGCGGCAGTGACTAGGCACAGCTCCGCGCGAGCAGAGTAAGCTCTCGGCCAGCGTGACCGCATCCGAGCAATTCATTCAGGAGATCGTCCGGGAGTTCCCGGGGTTTCGCCTGGTGCCGAAGCGCGACAGCACGCTGTCGAAGCTCATCGATTTCGCGCTCCGTGTCGTCACCTTCGGGGGCCAGCGCGAGTACATGACGCACTATCACACCGTGCTCGGAAGCACGCTGTACACGCCGGCCTGCTGGGAGGGCACGGCCGACGTCGACCGATTGATCACGCTCCGGCACGAACGCGTGCACCTGCGCCAGCGGCGCCGCTTGACCTTCCCCGTGATGGCGTTCGTTTACATGGTGCCGTTTTTCCCCGTCGGGCTCGCCTACGGCCGCGCTCGGCTCGAATGGGAGGCGTACGAAGAGACGCTCGTCGCCACGGCGGAGCTTCGCGGGCTCGAGGCGCTCCGTTCCGAGAGCTTGCGCGAGCACATCGTGCGGCGATTCACGGGCCCCGACTACGGCTGGATGTGGCCCTTTCGTTCCGTCGTGGAACGCTGGTACGACGAAGCGGTCCGGCGGATCGAACAGACGAAGCGAACGGAAGAAACCAGACGAATCAAAGCGCCGACGCCCGGGAGCTCGGACCCGAGCCCGCCACGAGGTACGGGGCCTGGCTGAGGCAATGAGCCGATGACCAAAGTAGTCGGAATCGACTTGGGCACGACGAACACCGTCGTTGCCGCCGTACGCGACGGCAGCGCGCGAGCGCTCGCGGACGAGCAGAAGCAGACGCTCCTCCCCTCGGTCGTTTCGTTCCATCCGAACGGCGGCGTGCTCGTCGGCAGGAGCGCCAAGGAGCGGCGCACCGTCGATCCGACGAACACGATTTTCTCGGTCAAGCGCCTGATCGGCCGCAGCTGGGACACGGAAGAGGTCCGCCGTGCCCGCTCTCGACTTCCGTTCGAAATGCGCGAGGGGCCTGGTCAGGCTGCGCTCGTCGTCGCGCGCGGGGAAACCTACACGCTGCCGGAGATCAGCGCGTTCGTTCTCCGCAAGGCAAAGAGCGTCGCGGACGCCGCCCTCGGGGAGCGCGTCGAGCAGGCGGTCATTACCGTGCCCGCGAACTTCAACGACCTGCAGCGCGCGGCCACGAAGGTCGCCGGCCGTGTCGCGGGGCTCGAAGTCTCGCGCATCTTGAACGAGCCCACCGCGGCCGCACTCGCTTACGGCTATGGCAAATCGAGCTCGGAGCGGCTCGCCGTATACGATTTCGGCGGCGGAACGTTCGACGTGACGCTGCTCGATCTCTCGAACAACGTCTTCGAGGTGCTCGCGACCGCGGGCAACACGTTCCTCGGTGGCGACGACATCGACGTCGCCATCGCCGAGCGCATGGCCGAACACTTTTTGCGGCAGCATCGCTACGATCCGCGCTCGGATCCGCTGGCGTTCCATCGCTTCCGGCTCGCCGCGGAAGAGGTGAAGCACCGGCTTTCGGACACGGCCGAGGCCAACGTCGAAATCAGCGAGGTGACGCACGGCCCGGGCGGCAAGCCCCTGTCGCTCCAGTTCTCGATGACCCGCGGCGAGCTCGAGCTCCTCGCCGCGCCCATCGTCGACAAGACGTTCGACGTTTGCCGCGAGGCGCTCGAGGTGGCGCGCGTCGGCGTCGCCGACCTCGATCAAGTGCTGCTCGTCGGCGGCTCTACGCGCATGCCGCTCGTGCAGCGCCGCGTCGAAGAGTTTTTCCGGCGGGAAGCGCAGAATCACGTCAACCCCGACGAGGTCGTGGCGATCGGCGCCGCCATCCAGGCGACCGCGCTCGCCGGTGTCGAGCGCCGGCGCGGCACGGTGCCTCCGGCTCCGGCAGCCGCGCGCCGTTCGGCGGCACCCGATCCGGCGCGCGCGACGCTCCCCGGCACCGAAGCGCGCGGCGACGAAGCCGGCGCGCTCGGCCGTTTTCGCGCGCCTGCCGTCACGCAGACCCCCGACACGAAGCCGCTCGTGCCACGCGAGCCCATGCGGACGCGACCGGGCATCGAGCCCCCCGAGCCGATGGCGGCGCGCGCCGGCATCGTCGCGCCGTCGCCCGGTCAGCCCGGTGCGAGCACGAGCACGCTCATGGGTCTCGGCCGAGGCCGTACGCGCACCGGAGCCGGGCTCGGTCCCGAGGCGGCAGCCGCAAAGGCGCCCCCCCCGGCGCGCACGCTCGAAAGCGCCAAGGTCGAAGCCGCGGACGCGCGCGAGCGAAGCGCGGCGTTCCACCTGAGCGACGAGGAAATCGAAGAGCTTTCGAACGCCGACGAGCAGCCGACGGGGATCCAGAAGCCGAAGCTGGCGCTCACGGGCACCATCGTCCTTCCCGCCGCCGAGGACGACGCATCGTCGCTTCCCCTCCCCGCAGTGCCCGACGACGACGACGACGTTCCGACGCGCGTGGGCGCCGCTCCCGAGGGTTTCGCTTATCAGCCGCCGCCTGCACCGTTCGCGCCGCCTGCGCCGCCACCCCGCGTTCCGCACGCGCCGCCGCCTGCCGCGTTCGCGCCGCCCACGCCGCCTCCACCTCCGCTCGCGTTCACGGCGCCCGCCGCCGTCCCGCCCCCGACTCCTTTCGCCCAACCGACTGGCGTTGCGCCGCCGGCACCGTTTTGGCCGAGTCCCGAGGTCGGCTCGTCGCCGCTCCGGAGCGCGCCGGAATCCGAGCGGCCGCCGTCCGTGCGTGCTCCGTCGATTCCAGCGCCCATCCTCGTCGACGTAACCCCCCTCACCCTGTCGGTCGAAACCGTCGGCGGCTATTGCGATCCGATCATCACCAGAAACACGCCGGTTCCCTGTGAACGGGCCCGCGAGTTCGTGACCGCGGCCGACAATCAGACGCAAGTTCGCGTGCGCATCGGACAGGGCGAATCGACGCGCTTTGCCGCGAACACGCTGCTCGGCGAGCTCGAGCTTTCCGGGCTAAGGCCCGGCCTTCGCGGCAGCGTGCAGATCACGGTGACGTTCGCGCTCGACACGAACGGCATGTTGAACGTCAGCGCGCGCGACGCGCACACCGGGCGCGCGACCTCCGTCGAAGTGCGGCTCGTCGGTTTGCCCGACCAGCACGAGCTCGCCGGCATCATGGCGCGCCAGGCGATGCAGCGTACGCTCTAGAGCCGGCATGCCCGACCGCCCGCCCTTTCTCGCCCTCGAGGGTGACGTGAGCGCCCTTCCGGAGTGGGAAGCGGTGCTCGACGACGCGAACTATTACGAGATCCTCGGCGTGCTCGAGATCGCCGACGCCGAGGCGATCCGCCTAGCGTTTCACGATTTCTCGCTCGGTTTCCATCCCGACGCGCACCCGGGCGTCGACGCCGAAACCCAAGCCCGCCTCACGCGCATCTTCCAGCGCGGCGTCGAGGCGTACCGCGTGCTCTCGGTCGCCGAGACCCGCTCGGCGTACGATCTCGCACTCGCCAAAGGCGAGCTTCGCCTGGAAGGCGGTTCGGCGACCCGCGTGGAAACCGGCGCCCGCTCGCTCGACGAGGTGTGCCGTTCCCCCGGAGCGAAACTTTACGCCAAGCGTGCCGAGGAGCTCATCGCGAGCGGCGAGCTCGAGAAAGCCATGAACGAGCTCTATCGCGCGCTCCGCGCCGAGGAGGGCGAGAACCCCGAGCTCGTCGAACGCATCCACGCCGTCGCGGTACTCGCCCGCCTGGGAAGCGGCCGTTAGACGAAAAGGCCACTGGGACTTAAAGAAACCCAAAGGCCGGCGAATCCTGCTTGTCTAAGCGCCGCAAGCCCGGCGCGCGCTGCGAGCCCTGGCATTCACCGGCGAACCCCGGTAAAAGGGCCTTCGTTCGAAGCCTGTAGACCCAAAACGGACGACCGTCGTATTTGAGTTTCGGCCGACACGGTAGGCTTTCCCTGTTGGTATACTGCCCCTGATTCGTGAGAGACCGATCGTGAAGATCTCCTGCCCCTCCTGCTCCGCCAAGTACTCGATCGCCGACGAGAAGGTCCAGGCTCGTCTCGCGAAGATCCGCTGCCGCAAATGCGGCGCGACCATCGTCATCGACGGCAAGGTGAATCCACCGCACGTCTCCGCGACCGCGGGAGACGGCGGCGCCGATCACGCCGAGCATGCCGACGCTCCGACGGGCGGCAGCGAATATTCCGTCGACTTCGGACAAGGCGATCAGCGCACGCTGTCGCTCGCCGATATCGTCGGCGCGTACAACTCCGGTCAAATCACGGGCGAAACCTTCTTGTGGGCCGACGGCTTCACGGATTGGAAGCCGCTCTCCGAGGTCCCAGAGATCGTCGAGGCGCTGCACGCCGGCAGCGCCGCTCCCGCACCCTCCCCGGCTCCCGCTGCGTCGCCCTTCGTAGCGAAACCGCAGCCGGCGCCGGCGCGAGCCGCCGCTCGGCCGGCGCGCGCGGCGAGCGCCGATCTGTTCGGTAGGATCGAAACCGCAGGCAGCGAAGACGAAGTCGCAACGAGCGCACCCGAAGCTGCCGCTGCTTTCGGCGGCGGTGGCGGCGGCACGGCGACCGGCTCGCGCAACGAATCGTCGGTGCTCTTCTCGCTGAGCGCGCTCACCTCCGCGGCGGCGGCGCCGAAGCCTTCCTCGCCGAGCCGCTCGTCGGCAACGAGCGCGGCGAGCCGCGAAGACTCCGGCCTCATCGACTTGAAGGCGCTCACGGCGGCTGCCGTGAAGACGGACACGGCAAGCCCCGCGATGGCGGCGCCCGTCATGGGTATGTCGCCGCTCGGAGCCTCGCCGCTCGGAGTCGCCCCGCTCGGGCTCGGGTCACCGCTCGGAGGCGGGCTTGCCGGGCTCGAGGTGCCCACCGCACCGAAGAGCAAGGCGCCGCTCTACATCGGCATCGCCATCGTGCTCGCGGCGGTGATCGTCGCTGTGGCATTGATCCTCCGCCCGCCGCCGCCGGCGCCTATCGTCGCCGTGCCGACTCCGGTGCCCACGCCCACGCCGACCCCCACGCCGACGCCGACGCCGACGCTCTCGGCCGCTCCCCCCGCGACCGGTGCCGCGACCGACGAAGCCGACGCGGGCGCGAAGAAGACGGCGAGCACGCGCCGCACGGGCGGCGGAGGAAAGAAGCCTTCGACCACGGGCGGCTCGAGCGACACGACGACGAGCAGCGGCTCCGACGCACCGAAGCCCAAGCCCGCAGGCGGAAGCTGCGGATGCGCGCCGACGGATCTCATGTGCAACATGAGATGTAAGAGCAAGAAGTGAGCGGGCCGCGCCCGGGGGTTTCGGAGCGGACCCTGGTCCCGGAGCCTGACCCTGGCTCCGATTTGGTCTAACGCCTGACGATGCGTTCCGCGTCCGCGCGCGCGAAGCCTTCGGGGTAGGCGGCGAGGTAGCGGCGGGCGGCGGCGACGGCGAGCGACACTTGGCCGGCGCGATCGAGGGCGCGGAAGCGCTCGGCGAGCGACTGCTCGACGAGGACCGAGCGCGGGTAGCGCGCGAGGAGCTGAGCGAAACCCTCGGCGGCGCGCCGATCGTCACCGGCGTTGCGCGAGGCGAGCGCGGCTTCGTAGAGCCGGTTTTCCTCCGCGAGGGTGCCCTGCACTTCCGGGGCTCGGGCGGAGCGCTGCACGGGCGTGCTCGCAACGACTCGGGCGGGCTCGCGCCGTTCGGGGGGGACGGCCGCCGCTACCGGCGTTTCGGAAGGCGAACGCCACTTACTGCCCGCACCGAGCGTCGCCCGGCGCACGCCGTTCTGGGACACCCAGACGGTGCCCCGCTGTACGCTCACCTCGGTCGCGGACTTGCCGGTCGCGTCGACGTCCACCTGGACGCGAAACGCGGTTCCGACGACGCGAACGTGGGCGTCCGGCGTTTCGAGGATCAGCGCCTGTCCGTGGGGGAGCTTCTTCGGAAGATCGACCTCCACCGCGCCCATCGCAACGCGCAAACGTCGCTCGGCCGAGCTCGTCGAAACGACTCCGATGCGGCTGACTCCGCCGAGCCGCACGTCGCCGGACGACAGGCCGAACGCGACGCTCGCGCCCGCCCGAGTCTCCAGGATGTCACCCCCACGCAGCACCTCACCGCTCGTGACGGAACGCTCCAAACCGTCGGCGCCGCGCACGAGCACCGTGCCGACCACCGAACGGGTCCGCCAGGCTTCGGGCTCGGCGAGGCGGGCCACGGCCGGCGGTTCCTTGAGCTTCACGACGGCGATGCCGCCGAGGGCTACGGCGCCGACGGACATGACGGAGAACATCGTAATCCACGCGCGGCGCACGAACGTTCGCCGCGCCCGGACGCGACCGAGCACCGAGCCGAGCGCACCCACGACGCGATCGCGTCGGACTGAAGAGCTCGACGATTCTTCGACGGGAACCGCCACTCGCCCGAGGTTCTCGAGCGCGCGTTCGACCGCGTCGTGCTTCTCGAATGTCACGGCTTCTTTCCCTCTTGCGGATCCGCCAGGCGCTGGCGAAGCTCGCGGCGCCCGCGAACCAACCGCGACTGCGCGGCGGCGACCGATACGCGCGTAAGAAGCGCAATCTCGGCGAGATCGTGCCCAAGCACGTCGTGCAGGAAGACGGTCTCGGCGCGTTCCGGCTTCATGCGAGCGAGCATCATGCGCACGCGCTCGAGGTCGACGCGCGCGCCCGCGCTCCGCTCGAAGTCCGCAGACATGGGGGGCTCGCTGTCGCTGTGCTGCGAAGCCTCGTGATCGAAGACGCGGCGTTCGCGGCGGCGGGCGCGAAGCGCGTTGAACGCCACGTGACTCGCGATGGTCGAAGCCCAGGTCGGCAGGCTACACGCCCGGGCGTACGATCGCCGCGAGAGCGTCAGGACGATCTGCTCGAAGGCGGCCTGAACGAGGTCGTCATGGTCGTGCTCGCGGCGGCCGAAGACGCGATAGAGCGCCCGATCCACGACGCCGAGCAGGCGATCGTAGAGCTGACCGGCCACGAGCTCGTTCCCGCGCTGGACGGCGTCGACGATTTGCTCGTCGCTTGGCGCGCGCACGTGCGGATCGGCGCCACCCTCGATGACGCGAAGGCGGGAACCTACGGCCTTCTGAAATTGGGCCAACGGCAAGAATGGTACCCCACTTTGCGACAGACCAGGCACCGAGCCGGCAATTCCTCGCGAATTGTCGGGGTTTCCGTCGGCTGCCGCCGTTAGTACCGCGCTCGGGCTATTCTTTCCGCTGCCTGGCCAGAGGCCGCCAGACCACCAATGTCCAGGGTGTTCTCTACTCGTCTACTCGCCGTGACTCTGCTCGCCGTCGGGTGCGGCCACGAGAGGTTCGATTTGCTTCCACCGCCGGACGCGGCTGGCGGAGGCGGAACTGCGGGGTTCGCGGGCGCGGGCGGGCGAAGCGGCGGTTCGGGGGGTAATACCGGCCGCAGCGGCAGCATGAACGGCGGCCCCAGCGGTCGCGACGCCGGTCCACCACCAGTGCCCGACTGCCCCGACTCGCAACCCAATTGCACGCCGTGCGCCACTTCTTACGATTGCGTTTTCGGCACGGTCTGTGACTCCTTCCGAAACTATTGCGCGCCGTATTGTGGACCGGGTTTCGAAGAGCCGGTCCGCTGCGTCGACCCGGTCATTCCCGTCTGCGACTGGGATCGCGAACTCTGCGCCGAGTGCACCATCGATACCCATTGTGGTCCCAACCGATGCGAGTTCGGCAAGTGCGTCCCTCGGCCGCCCCCCGAATGCTACGACAGCACCCAGTGCAAATCGCCGGAAAAGCCGTTCTGCTGGGACGGGTACTGCCGGCCATGCGGCTTCGACGATCAGTGCGGCATGGGCGAACACTGCGTCATGGGACGCTGCGAGCCCGACGGCCCCTGAGCTCACAAGCGCACTCGAGCGCCGGCCGCCAATCCGACCTCGATGATTCCCGTCGAACCCGCGCTTTCGCCGGCAACGCTGATGGTCGTGGAAGCGGGGCGCGCGAACACGTTGCCACCGGCGACGAGTTCGAGCGGCGGAGCCACCGCCCAAACGAGGTCGAGCTCCGCGCGGGCCGCCGGTAGCGTTCGCGCTTCTGCCGCGGATTTACCCGACGCGTCGGCTTCCGCTTGAAAGTTCTCCACCACCGCCTCGAGCGTGAGTTCCCAGCCGACGGGCTTCCAAGGGGCGAGGACGAAGGCCGCACCGAGACCGGCGTCGAGAAACCTGAGCGAGAGGCCGTGCTCGTCCGTCGGGCGGAACGATCCCCCGGCCGACATCGCGAGCCCGACCCAGGGGGCGAGTCCGATACGGCCGCGGAGCGCTCCCCCGTAGCGCGGCGCGCCTTCGTCGAGCGCGCCGCCGAGCGTTGCGACGAGTCCGAGTGAATGGTCGACCGGCTTCGAGGGCTTCGATGAAGGCACGGGGGGCGCAGGCGGTGGCGTGGGCTGCGGCTTCGGGGCCGGCGCCGCGGGCGGCGGTGGAGCGCCCTTCGCCGGGGCACCGGGGGTTTCTTCCTGAGTCGCGAGGGTCCCGACGACGAATCCGACGGAGCGAAAGCGCTCGAGCTCGGCGTCCTCGGGTTGGAAACTGAGAGAGCGCGTGCGCCACTCCGTGCCGGTATCGCGCCGGAGCCCGACCTCGACACGCACCTTGTCCGGTCCATCCCACGTGAGGATGGCGATCGCGCGATACGGCCCCTGGGGCGCTTCGCGCACGAGGTGGCAGTCGCCGTCGCCGACCGCCTTCTCGCACGCCTCGACCATCGAAACGACGAGCGCCTGAGGTGGCTCGACGATCCCCATGTCGATGACGACGGGAACGGCCATCGCCTACTCCGAGAGAGGCCCCGGAATGCCGAGCTCGACCTCCCCTTGCGGGGCGAATCGTTCGAAGACCGCGCCGCGGCGATCGGCGAGCCCGAGTCGATACGTGCCGTCCGCGAGCTCCAGCGCGAACGGCGCTCCCGGCACCGCTTCGAGCTCGCCTGCGGGGACGACATAGACGAGCACCGCTTCGGTTGCGACCGGCGCGGCGGGCAAGCCGGTCGCGCAAACCGCCGCCACGCTCGGGCTCGGATCCTCCGCGGCACAGCGCTCGAGCGCCTTACGGTCCGGCGCGCCCGGCGAGCGCACGAGATAGCCGGCGGCTGCCGCGCGAACGACCGCGACGCGGTCACGGGCGAGCAGCCGAGCCACGCTGCCGGCGCACCGCCCCGAAGACGCGCCGAGCGCGCGGAGCACGTTCGCTCGCACGTACGCCCGCTCGTCGTCGAGCGCACCGCAGAGCGCCGCCGAGACGTCGAGACGCGACCGAGCGGCGACGCGGCCGAGAGCCGCGGCCGCGTTCGCGGCGGCCATCACGTCGCGATCGGCGAGCCCGCGAGCCAGAAGAGGGACATCGTCCTTCGTGCCGGCCGAACCGAGCGACCAGAGCGCTGCGGCTCGCACCGATGCCTCGCGATCGGCCGCGAGCGCGGCGAGCGCGCCGCGCCCTTCGGCGCGGCCGGCGAGACCCTCGGCAGCTTTTCTGCGGTCGACCGGGTCCGCGCTCCGCGCGAGCGCGACGAGCCCGCGCGCCGCCTCCGCGAGGGGGCTCGCGGCGAGCGCGTCCACGAGCATGTCGCGCTCGGCGCCGCGGCTCGACTGCATCGAGCGCTCGAGCCGAGTGACGAGGCGTGCGTCGCGCGAGCGAGCCACGGGGCCCGGGAGCGCGAGCCCGAGTGCCGTGCGGTCCTGTTCGGCGGCGCGCTCGAGCCGTCCGAGCAGCGTCGCGAGGATACGTCCCGAACCGGCGCGCCGGATCGCCAGCGCAGCGGCACGCCGGACCTCGCCGTCTTCGTGGTCGAGCCCGCGCACGAGCGCCGTGTCCGCGACGCCCTCCGGCAAATGGCCGAGCCCTTCGAGGCTTGCGGCGACGAGCGCGGGCGGGCTCCCGCCTCCGCTCAGCGCCGTGAGCGGCTCGAGCGCGCGGGGCGAGCCGGTTCGTCCGAGCAGGAGCGCGAGCTCGGCGCGCTCGGCGAGCGGAATCCGACGTGCGCCGAGGGCGCGCAAAAGCGGGTCGACCGCGCGACCGTCGGAGCGCCGCGGCTCGAGTAGCTCGCCGAGCGCTGCCCGCGCCGCCGCGCGCGTCGCCGGATCGGGAGCGGTCACGCGCTCGAGGACGACGGACTGCGCGCTCGGATCGCCGAGGCGCGCGAACGTGGCGAGCGCGGCGCTCGGCGTCAGCCGACCGCGTTCGAGCGCCTCACGCAGCCGCGGCACGTCGCTCGCATCGCCGAGCCAGCCGACGGCGATGGCGCAACCGTCTACGCGCGAAAACGCCAGCCGCGAGACGAGGCACTCGCGCAACGCAGGCAGCGCCGCCTTGCCCGCTCGACGGAACGCGGCGACCAGCGTCGCGCGCTCGTCGTCGGGCTGCTCGCGCACGAGCTCACCCACGAGCGCCGCGAGCGCCTCGGGCGTTCCGAGCCGCGCGAGGGCGTTCGCCGCCGCACGGCGAGTTGCGCCGGTCGCGCCCCCGAGCGCCGCGATGACGTTCGCCGTGGACGCCTTGTCGCCGAGCCGCCCGAGGGCTTCGAGCGCTTCGACGCGCACGCCTTCGTCGGCGTCGCGCAGCACGAGCACGAGGGCGCTCACCGCGCGCGGATCGCCGAGCTCGCCGAGCGAGCGAACCACGGCCTGACGAACCGCTGGGACCGTATCTTCGACCTTGCCGAGCAACGGCACGACCGCGCGTGGATCGCGCAAACGCCCGAGCGCGGCGACCACCTCACGCCGGACGTCGGGGACCGGATCGTCGAGCCTCCCGAGGAGGGGCAGCGTTGCTTCCGGGCTGTCGGAAGCCGAAAGGGCCCGCGCTACCGAGCTCCGCACGTTCGGATCGGTGTCGGACGACGCGCGCGCGAGCGCGCCGATCGCCTGCGGGCTCGGCGCGAGCGCGAGCACGTTGGCCGCGGCGAGTCGGATGCGCGGCTCGGGATCGGAGAGCCACGGAGCGACCCGCGCGCCGAAGTCCTCGAGCTCGAGCGCTCGCCCCGCCTCGAGGGCGGCGAGCCGCACCTCGACGTCGGGATCTCCGAGCGCCCGCTCGACCAGCGCTTTGCCGCCGGGACCACGCACCTCGCCGAGACGGCGCGCGGCACGGCGCCGCACTTCGAGATCGGACGAAACGAGATCCGCCTCGAGCCGCCGCGTGGACGTCGGCCAAATCGAAGCCGCCGCGCCCTCGGACCCGAGCAGACCCAACGCGGCCACGGCGATGACGAGCAGGCGGCGCACGAGGCGAGACCGTAGCACGCTACGCAAGGCCGCTCTGCCGGCGGACGAGCCAGTGCGCGCCGAGCGCCGTCGCCGCGACGAGCGCCCACGCCCAGCTCGGCAGGAACGGCTGAGTCTTGCGCTCGACGGTCACCAGGGTCGCCTCGGGCTCGGGCAAGCTCGTCACGTTCGCGGCGGTCGTGCTCTTGCCGCGGGTCGCGCGCGCGATGCGCTCGAGGCGCGCGGCATCGGGGCGCGAATCCTCGAGCGCGATGCCGCCGCGCTCGCACGCGAAATCGAAGCGCGTGGGCGGCGCTGCCCCGACGCGAAGGCGCGCGCTGTACCCGCCTTCGCCGAGCTTGCCGGCGTCGATCGACACGCGCGAGCCGCTCACCTTCTGCACGATGACGCCCCCCTTTTCGAGCCCGAGCGGCTCGATCTCGAGCTCCATGTCCCCGGGGCTGCCCGGCGGCCGCACGAGTTCGAACACCGTCGGCTCGCCGACGATGCAGGCGCCGACCACCGACACTCGACCGAGCTCGTAGCGCGGATCGCGCATGAGCCAACCGAAGAGGCCGTCCCAGAGCGCGCCGTAGGCACGGCCGCTCGTGCGCTCGGCGAGCGCGCTGAACGCGAGCTCGTGCGTTCCGTCGACGGCGAGCGCCACGGTGCGCCCGTCGCCGCTTTCGCCGAGCGCGAGCAGCGGCATCGGCGTCTGCTCGACCGATCGCCCCGGGTGCTCCCAGAGCACGACCGCTCCGGGGCGCGCCCGGCCGAGCGTGTTCGAGCCCTCCATCTCGGGAAGCTCCTCACCGAGGAGCTCGCGCACGCCACGGAGCAGCGGCGCCGCTCGTCCCGCCTCGGTGGCGCGCGGCGCGACGGCGCGCAGATCGTAGGGCTCGCCGTGTTGCGGAAGCTCCACGGGCAGCACGCGCTCGAGCGGCGTTCTCTGGTAGCGCCCGCCCGCGAACGCCGACGGCCCGCCGACCATGATCAAGCCGCCGCCCGCCATCACGTAGTTCTCGAGCCCGTCGAGGTACCGATCGAGCTTGTACTCGACCGCGTCGATGTCCTGCAGCACCACGGCGTCGAAGCTCGGCAGGTGCTCGGTAAAGAGCTCGTCCACCGGGAAGGGGATGAGCGAGAGCTCGTTCGACTCGTCCTCGACGTTCGGCTGGTCGCTCAGCGTTCGGAGAATGAAGAAGCCGATGAGATCGACGGACTCGTTCGCCTTGAGCCAGAGGCGGAGCTGGCGCACGTCGTACGTCGGGCGGCCAGCGACGTGCAGTAGGCGCACGCGCTCGCGCGTCACGTCGAGCGCGAGCACGCGGCGGTCGTTCTCGGGCACGCGGTCGCCGTCGGGAGCCTCCACGGCGACTTCGATGATGCGCTGCCCCGCGCGGTCGACGATGATCTCGAGGTCAACCGTCGCTTCGCCCGCTTCCGCCCGAGCGACGCCCTGCGCGAGCACCTGCGGCGGCGCTCCTTTGCGGAGCTCACGAATCCCGACGGGCACGCTCGCGCACGCGAGTCCGCCGCCGCATCCTACCGTCACCTTGAGCACGAGCGGCTGGTGCGCAACCGCTGCGCCGGCCGACGCGACCTTGCGCACGCTGGCATCGGCGAGCGGTCGCTCGGCGACGCGCACCGTGTGCACCGGCACTCCGAGCTTGCCGAGCGAGCGACCGAGCGTCGCTTCGTCGGCTTCGGCGATGGGGCGTGCCAGGCGGCCGTCGCTCACGACCACGACCGCCGCGGGGCGCTCGCCCGGCTCGGCTGCGACCTTTTCGAGCGCCGCAGCGAGATCGCTCTCCTCGCCGAGGGAGCGCCGAGCGCGAGCGTCGTCCGAAAGCGGCACCGGCTCGAGGGCGCCGTCGGAAAACCCTCGCACGGAGACGCGTGCCCCCTCCCACGCCTTCGAGAGCGCTTTCACCGCGCGCGCGGCCACGTCACGGCGCTCGCCGGACTCCGCGGGCAGGCGCATGCGTCGCGACTGATCCAGGAGCACGACGACGCGCGGCCCCAAGCGGCTGCCGCGAGAGCTCACGCGTTCGGGCCGCAGAACGGCGAGCAGCACGAACAGTGCCGCGACGAGCGCGGTCAGGGCGATGGGTAGCCGCGCCGTCTGGCGGTTTCGGAGCTCGTA
This sequence comes from Polyangiaceae bacterium, assembly GCA_036374535.1. Classification (GTDB taxonomy): domain Bacteria; phylum Myxococcota_A; class Polyangia; order Polyangiales; family Polyangiaceae; genus PMG-095. Next base: position 4,604 of record DASUTR010000771.1, on the reverse strand, counting down.
CACGACGAACAGGAGCCAGGCGAGCACGAGCGCGACCACGGCCACGACCGCGCCTCGGCTGAAACCTTCCGCGACGGCGTAGCTATGCTCGGGCACGACGGTTCCGCGTCACGGCGAGCGACGTCCGCGACGTTTGAGAATGAACGGCGCGTGCACCACATCGTCCTTGTAGTCCGAGCAGAGCGCGTACATCGCGATGTTCACGGCGAAGCGGATCGCGCGCTCGCGTTGATCGGCGAGCCCGTGCAGCCGGAAACCGCTCGCCGCGTCGCCCGCCCCGGATTCGAGCGGCAGCACCGAACCGTCCGCTTCCTCGGCGAGCGCGCCCAGGAGATCGTGCTCGAGAAACAACACCTGGGCGCTCTTTCCTCGCACCACCGCTTCGACGTACGGCGGCCCGAGCACGCGCCCGACCGGGCGATCCACGAGGTAAAACGTCTTGTAGAGGACGTGGGTCGCGTCGAGCCGCACCGGCGGCGACTCGGGAAGCACCCGGCCGATCTCGCGCCGGACCGAACGCCCGAACGCCTTGCCGCGCGGCTCGGCGTCGTCCACGACGAGCATGCCGCCGAGCCTCAAGTATTTTTCGAGAAAACGGAGCTCCGTCGCCGAGAGCGCCCCGACGTCGCCCGAGCCACACCACACCGTAAAGGGTTCGCGAAAGAGCGCGGGACGGTCGATTCGCACGCTGTCGTTCGAGGAGCGCGCGGGCGCGCTCGTCCGGCGCACGAGCTCCCTGCCCCATCGCGCCGGCGCGAGCTTGCGCATGCCGATCTCCGAGGATTTGCCGGCCAGGAGGAGCCGGGCGTTGAACGCTCCCGCCTCTCCGAACGCCGCGGCCTCGCGGGGGCGAACGAAGAAGCCCGCCGCGAGTGAGGCGACGAGCGCACGCCGGCCGACGCTCCGACCTCGAGTCATTGCACGTCGTCCACGCGCCACGCTCCGCCGTCGCGCTCGAGCGTCACCGCGTGACCGCCGGGGATCTCCACCTCGGCACGGTCGCCCGTCACCTTCACGTCGAGCGTCTTCGGATCGGCGAGCCCCTTCTCGAGCGAGCGCATGTCGCGCTCCATGGCCGTGCGCGCCTTGACACTGAGCACTCGGAGCAACGCAGGGTAGCTACGGCGCGCGAGCGCCCTGCGCAAATCCTCGAGCGCCTCGACGGGCGTCCGGGCGCCGCTCGGAAGCGTGTCGGCGGAAGCCACGCGAAAGCCCGAGGGCTCGAGCGCGAGCTCGACGTTCGTTCCGTCGCGGAGCGGCACGATCGCGGTCGCGTCCACGCGCGCGCCGGGGCGCCCCAGCGCCCGCGCCTGGGCTCCTAGCTCGGCGCGCGCATCGGCGACGAGCTCGCGGGTGCCCTTTCGGCCGAAGGTGCGCTTTGCCTCGGTGGTGAGCATCCCGTGGAGCGCGTCGGCGTCGCCACGCGCCGCGGCATCCGCGTAGGCGTCCGCCGCGACACGGGGGTCCGGTAGCTCGGCCCGGCCGCAGGCCGCGGCCGGACATGCGACCGCGAAGACCAGGGCCAAGAGCGCTCCGTGGCGTGTCATCGCTGCCAACAGCTAGCGAAGCGGCGGCCTCTTGGCTACCTTTTGCGCGCAATGCCCTCCGGAGGTCGCCTCCCAGCGCAACGACCGGCCCTCGTCGCCGCGATCGACCGTCGGAAATGGCTGTCGATCGCCGTGGCGGCGCTCGCCGCTTGCAGCGCTCCCGAGCCGCGCACCGCGAACCCCACCCGCCCCCTCGACGAGCGCCGCGCCATCGAGATCATCCTGGCCGCGTTCGCCGACGAACGCGATCAGCCGGTCCCCGGGCGCGTCGTGCGGCTCGCTCAAGGACAAGAGCTCGAGGTCGACGTGGGCGCGCAGGGAAAAAAGTACGGCGTCGCTTACGTGACCACCAACGAACGGATGAAGCTCGCCTCCGTTCTGCCACCGCGCGAGCCGGCGATGGGCGACGCGCTCCAGCTCGTGAGCGGTCTCGGCGACGACTACGACGCGCGCGTGCTCGTGCTCCAAGACACGAGCTACCTCTACGACGACCACGTCGGCGAAGAGCATCGAGAAACCACCGTCACCGCCGAGCTGAAGTTGCGACGCGACGTCCGCGACTTCCTCGTGCGAGCGCACTCGGAGAAGTGGCCATGAGCGAAACCACGAGCCAGAACGACGAAATCCGCCCGGTCGGCCTCGAACGGCGTGCGCGCACGACCATCATCGCCGGCGCCGCTCTCTTGCTGGCCGGCATTGCGCTCGCCGTGAGCGACGACGAGTACGGCCGCTGGCTCGCCGTGGCCGGCATTCTCGTACTATTTTACACGTTGCACCGCTTCGGGCGCCTCGGCGCCGACGCGCCGTCCTGACTCAGGTTTCGCTGCGGAGCACCGCGAACGCGACTTTGTCGCCGAGCTCGGGCACGAGCACGCCGGCGAGGCCGAAGGGACGTCCGGTGATCTCGAGCTCCCGGCTCACGACCTCGCTGCCGCGTGCTTGCTCGAGGATTTTCGCGTTCTTCACGGTCTCGATGTTGACGTCGGGCGAATCGCGCGGCGCGTATGCGGCTCCGTCGACGACGACGAACGCATAAAGGAGCGGCATCTTGTCGTGCTCTCCACGCCCTGCCGCGACCGCGCTCCTCAGCGACGTCTGGAGACGGTAGGCGTACGCGGACCACGAAAAGCCCGTCACGAAGAGCGCCCGCGTCGTTCCCCCGCTCCGCACGGGCACTGCGGCAACCCATTGCGCGTCGGGACGGCCCCGCACCTCGGCCGCTTCGTCCATGCTACCGCGCGCTTCGACGTAGCCGCCCGTGACGGCGGCCTTGAGCGCGGGAAACGACGCGAAGAGCGGCTTCTGCGCCATCCGATCCTGCTCCTGATCGTTCCTGATGACGACGCCGTCGGGGCTCGCGAGCGCGAAGAACGTGCTTTTCGCCGTTCGGAGGTCCTGGACGCGACCGCGCGCCTTCTCGATCGCCTCGCGCGCGGCCTGCGGGTCGAGCGGCTGGTCGGCCCCGATGAGCTTCTCGAGCTCCGCGCCACCCTGCGGCAGGCCCTGTCGAATCTCCCGAGCGTCTTCGCGTCCGAGCTTCGCAAGCTCCGAGACGTGCGCCCGCGCCTCGAGCGCACTCTTCTTCGCCGTGGATTCGCACCCGACCGCACCGAAAAGAGCGAGAGCCCATGTGGTCAAAAGTAGGAGCTTTCTCACGCCTCCACCATAACCGTCCCGCCTCCGTGAAGGAATCGCCGCGCGGGAGCTCTAAACGGGCTCGCGAAAATCTCGAAGAACCCGCCGGAACCGAAACGCTTGCATTTGGCTGACGCGAAATCTCGGTCCACGACACAAATCTTTCCGGGCTCTTGCTCGCCATGCGATCTCCGTTTCCGAAACGTCGTCGACACATCGCGCCGCTCGCGCGCGATTACAAAAACTCACATGCGTGCATCATGGTCGGTGGTGTACCGTCGTGGTCGGTGGCGCGCGGAGACTCGAACGTGCTCGACCGAAACGAAGTCGCGCGTGGAACTCGTGCGTTCGTTGAGTCTGCGTGTTACAAGATATGGTGCCCTTTTCTAGCGTCGCGCCCGTTTCTCGAAGAGCTGGCTTGCCCGTGAGTTCTCACCCCCCCGCTGCACGCCCCCAAGGACACCGCGCCGGAATCCCGGCGAACCGCGACTCCTTTCTCGCCGTCCAGGGACTCGTCGAACCCGAAGAGCTCAGCGTCGTGTTCCAGCCCATCGTGGGCATGCGCGACGGGCGCGCGTTCGCGTACGAAGCGCTCGTTCGCTGCTCGCGCACCGAGCTCAAGAATCCGCACGTTCTCTTCGAGCGAGCGGTGAGCGCCGGCTGCGTCGGCCGCCTCGGCCGCATGATCCGGGAGATCGCCGTGCCGCTGGCGAACGGTTTGCCTCTCTTCCTGAACGTTCACCCTCAAGAGCTGGAAGAGCCGTGGCTCGTGCGCCCCGACGATCCAATCTACGCCCACGACAGCGACGTCTTCCTCGAGATCACCGAGTCCGTCCCGCTCACCCACTTCGAGCTCTGCCGCCACGTGCTCCACGAAGTGCGCGTGCGCGGCGGCGTGCACCTCGTCGTCGACGATCTCGGAGCCGGTTATTCGAATCTCAAGCGGATTCTCGACCTCGAGCCGCGCATCGTGAAGCTCGATCGCGGCCTCGTGGTCGGCATCGACAAGAGCAAGCGCCACCGTCAACTCGTTTCGAGCGTCGTCCGACTCTGCACGGAGCTCAGCGCGTCCGTCGTCGCGGAGGGCATCGAGACGAACGGTGAGTTCTCGGCGCTCATCGACACCGGCGTCGAGTACGGCCAGGGCTTCCTCTTCGCGCGCCCCGAGTTCCCGTTTCCCGCGGTCACCTGGCCCCCCGGCCCCGACGCCTAGCGACGCGTCGTGGCGTTGGCTCAGCGCACGAGCGGAAAGAACACGCGGCGGATGCGCAGCGCGAGCGTGAGCACGGACTGAACATCGCCCGCCGAGCACGCACCAAGCGCGCCAGCAATTTCGACCGCCGCGGCACACTCACACGCTTCGCCGCTAGCGATGCCGTAAGAACGCCGCTTGTCCCCAGAGCTCTCCCGCGCCGCCCCCTC
>DASUTR010000770.1:0-10847 GCA_036374535.1 Polyangiaceae bacterium | reverse complement strand
GCCGGCGACGAGCCTGCGCCGGCGCCGCTGCTCGATGCCGAGCCGACGCCCGAGCCGGGGAGCTCGGTCGCGGACATCCTCGTTCGTCTCGAAGTCGCCTACCGGCAACGTATCGCCCCCCCTCCTCCGCCACTCGCCGTGAATCAACCGGCGCCTGCACCCCCGCCGGCCGCGCACGTAACGACGGTCGTCGCGGTCACGGCTCCCGCTGTCGCTCCGGCGGCAATGCCGGCACCCGCCGCCGCGCCCCTCGCCGCGGCGCCGGAACCTGCGACGGAGACGGAGTCCGAGCCCGTGCTCGCGGCTCGTGACGTCGTGCGACCGCGCGACGTTCACATCGGGGACGTGAACCGAAACACCACCGTCAACAACGTGCATCAGGGCGACGTGTACGTCGTTGAACCGTACGTTCAGTACGTCCCGTATTTCGCCGGATACGCGACCCCGTACACGAATCACTCGGTCAAACCGCGATATCCAGCGCCGGTCCTTCCCGCTCCGCGCAAGGTCGCGGCTCCCGACAGCTACTCGGTCTTCAAGTACCCGGTCGATCTGGTCCACTGAGCCCGTTCGTTCGCGCGCGGCCCCTGACGGGCTCGCGGCTAATTCGTCAGTTCGCGCAAACGCCGTTCTGGCAGGTACGCCGGCCGTCGCACGCGTTGCCGCAGGTCCCGCAGTGGTTCGAGTCCGTCAGGCGATTGACGCAGGCGCCGGAGCACAGCGACAGGCCCGATTTGCACTGACATTGCCGGTTCACGCAGTCTTGGGTCACTGCGTTGCAGGCATTGGTGCAGGAGCCGCAGCGGTTCGGGTTCATCGTCACGTCTTCGCAGCCGTTGCCGCACTCGAGGGTACCGAACGGACACGTGCAGGTACCGCCCGAGCACTCGGTGCCGCCCGTGCAAGCGGTCGTGCAATTGCCGCAGTGCTGGTCGTCGGAACGCGTGTTGAAGCACCCGTCCGGACACATCACGTAGAACTGCGCGTCGAACAGATTGGGATCGCAGACACACTCGCTGTTCTCGCAGCGCGAGTCCACGCCGCATCGGGTCGTGCAGTCGCCGCACGCGTTCTCGTTCCATTCGATGTCGACGCAGCCGTTCCCGCAGTCGAGCGTACCGGCTGGGCACTGGCAGGTCCCGCCGATGCAGCTACCCGAACAGCAGCCGAAGCCGTTCGGACAAGCGTCTCCGAGAAATCCACAGCACGAATCGCCGTCGCAGGAGCCACTGCAGCACTCGTTCGCGATGCTGCGCGTGCAGAACGTCCCTGCGGCACGACACGAGTTTCCGCTGCCGCCGCTGCTCGTGCTGCCGCCGCTGCTGGTGCTGCCGCCGCTGCTGGTGCTGCCGCCGCTGCTCGTGCTGCCGCCGCTGCTCGTGCTGCCGCCGCTGCTCGTGCTGCCGCCGCGGTTCGCTCCTCCGCCCGCGCTCGTCGAACCGCCGCGGCTCGCTCCTCCGCTGTTCGTCGTCGCTCCGGCACCGGCCGTTCCGCCCGACGTCGTCGTCTCGCCGCCCTCGCCACCTCCGTCGCTGCCGCTCGTTCCGCTCGAAGCGCCGCTCTTGCCGCCGGAACGCGAACCGCCGTCTCCCTTCGACTCGCTCTCGTCTCCTCCGCCGCACGCCATCCACAGGAACGGTGTCAAACAGAGGATTCCCCAAATCCGCAAGAACGGCATCCTCGAACGATACCAGCGGGGGCCGGATTCACGCGCGCTCTTGGCGACGCCGGAGCCGTTTTGTAGGGCGCCGAGCGCGCGAGTGGTGGAAGGACACACACGCTCACACCGATTTTTCGCGTTATCCTGCTGCGACGATGAAACGCTCCGGCACCAAACGAGAACAAGGCTCCGCATCGCGGATGATCGACCAGAGGATCGCCGAGCTCGGCGACTGGCGGGGCAAAATGCTCGGTCGCCTCCGCGCCCTCATTCGGGAAGCGGATCCCGACATCGTGGAAGAATGGAAGTGGATGGGAACGCCGATTTTTTCGCACAACGGGATCGTCTGCACCGGCGAGACCTACAAGAGCGTCGTGAAGATGACGTTCGCGAAGGGCGCTTTCCTCGAGGACCCGAGCCGTCTGTTCAACTCGAGCCTCGAGGGCAACGTGCGGCGCGCGATCGACATCCGCGAGGGTGACGAGCTCGACGCGCGCGCGCTGAAGGCGCTCATTCGCGCGGCCGTCGCCCTCAACGTGGGCGCCAGCGCAGAGCGCGCGAAGAAGCCGGCGCGTAAGAAGCCGGCGGCACGAAAACGCGCCCAGCGCTGATTCCGCGAGGCGCTGGCGGGTTTCTTTTTGTCTTGCATAGTGGACTACTGTCCATTATACGAGCACCCATGGTCGTCGAACCCTGTCGTTAGTCGTTCGAGCGCGCCGACCGGCACGCCCGAACGACTTCCAGCGAAAGGGATCGAATCCATGAATCATCGGCGTGGTCAGTCCGGGCTCGTGACGAGGCTCGGCACAGTTCCTCTGGTCTTGTTGGCGCTCGCCTCGAGCGCGCCGCTCGGAGGGTGCTCGAGCGCTCCGGTCGCCGACGGCGACGGGGCGCTCGGTACCCTGGGCGTCCGTCTCGACGTGGCTCCGGGGGTGACGCTGAACGCGGTGGAGTATTCCATCACCGGCAACGGATTCAGCAAATCCGGAAGCATCGACACGAGCGGGGCGCCGAGCATCAACGGGACGATTGGCGGTATCCCCGCGGCGAGCGGCTACACCATCACGCTGACGGCTCGGTCGGTCGAGACCGGAACGGTCTTCACTGGCCAAGCCACCTTCAGCGTGACCGCACGAGGCACGACGCAGGTGACGATCCGACTTCGCGGCGCCGGAACGACGGGCAACGGCAGCATCAGCGTCAATGGCACCATCAACGTGAGCCCCGTGATCGACGAGCTCACGGTGACGCCCATCACGGTGTTCGTCGGCAGCACCGTCACGCTGACGGGCGTCGGCACGGATCCCGATAGCGGTCCCTCACCCCTGAGTTACTACTGGTCGACGACGGGCGGGGTCATCGCCGACCCGATTGCGGCGAGCTCGACGCTGACCAGCGAGACGCCGGGAACGTTCACGGTCGAGCTGACGGTTTCGGACGGTGAGAGCACGGACTCCGCGGCCACGACGGTGACGTTCGTTCCCGAGGGCGGGTCAGGCGGTGGAGGCGGGTCGGGCCCGGAGCGCCCGAACGTTCTCCTCATCATCGCGGACGATTGGGGCGCCGAAGCCTCGAGCGTCTATCCCCACCTCCCGGGCGCCGCGGGCGCCGTACCGGTTCCGAGCATCGAGGCGCTCGCCGAAAATGGTCTCGTCTTCGACAACGCCTGGGCGAGCCCCGTGTGCTCGCCGACGCGCGGCACGATCATCAGCGGCCTCTACGGACACCGCACGGGGGTCACCACCGTGGGCAACGTGCTGCCCACCGAAACGGTCACGCTGTTCGATCGCATCGGCGCTGACAGCCCGAACTACGCGCAAGCCTTCTTCGGCAAGTATCACGTCGGCGGCGGCAGCATCGATCCGCGCCCGGGCGGCTCCTTCCCGCAAGCACCGGCGATCCTAGAGCACGTTCGCGCTCTCGGCATCCCGGTTTTCAAGGGTATCCTCGGAGGCGGGCTCGTCGATTACTTCGATTGGACGGCGTACGACGCGTACGGTCCCAACGTCGCTACGACGACGTTCGCGACGACCGTGCTCACGGACTACGCCATCGACTTCATCCACGATCACGAAGAAACGCGACCCGACGAGCCTTGGTTCGTCTATCAGTCGTACAACGCGCCGCACGCCGCAAACGGCGGAAACAGCCCCTACCAGGTCCCGCCGCGCGAGCTCCACTCCGTCGATCTGAGCTCGGTGGGCGATCCCGCGCCGGGGACGTACGCGACGAACATTCCGGTGTACCAGGCGAACATCCAGAGCCTGGACACCGAAATCGGTCGCCTCCTCGCGGAGGTCGACCTCGAGGAGACGGTGGTGATCTTCGTCGGAGACAACGGAGTACCGCCGCCCGTCAAGGACGCGACCGGAGCGCTCCGCAGCGCGAAGGGCAGCGTCTACGAAGGCGGCGTGCGAGTACCGCTCGTCGTCGCGGGTGCCGGCGTAACGCGCCGAGGTCGCGAGGACGAGCTCTTCGTGACGACCGATCTCTACGCCACGGTTCTAAATCTCACCGGCGTACCCGTGAGTCAGGTCAACGATAGCTACAGCCTGAAGCCGCTGCTCGGTGACGAGGCCGCCACGAGCGGCCGCACGCATTCGTTCACCGAGGTTTCGAGCGGCGTGAACAATCGGAGCTACGCCGTCAAGGATCGACGCTACAAGCTCATTTCCACCACCACGCGGCAGTGGGAGCTCTACGATCTCGTAGCGGATCCGAAAGAGACGACGAACCTGTACGCGAGCCCCGCGCACGCAGCCGCCGTCTCCACACTGAAAGAAGAGCTCGCCGCGCTCCGGGCTCGCGCCCCGGCCGGGTATTTCCCGCAGTAACGAGCGCGCGTGGGATCGCCGCTCCCGTCGCTCGTGACGGGGGCGGCGGTCGCTCGCCGAACGAATCGGAAAGCACACCGGGCTCCGCACGTGCGAAAGGCTCCGACCAAAAGCGCCGTTCTAGTCTTCGTCGCAGCGCTCGTCGCGCTCGTCGTGAGCGCCGTCCGATTTCTGGACGCTCCGACATCGGGCGCGAGCGGGGCGTCGCCGTCGCGCGTCGAGCGCACGTCGCACCCCGCGCCGACGCGTGCGCCGGCTCGCGGGTACGATGCGTTCGCCGGCTCCGCCGCGTGTACGCCGTGCCACCGAGCGCAGAGCAACGCGTACTTCGGCTCGCACCACCAGAAGGCGCTCGCGGCGCCCAGTCCCGAAGTGGCCAAGGCCCGATTCGGCGGAAGTCATTTCACGTCGAAGCTCGGCGGCATCACGACGTTCGCGTTGCGTAACGGCGCTCCCGTCGTGAGCACTCCCGTTCCGGGTAAGGGGGCCGAAACGTTTCCCATCGTCTACGTTTCGGGCGTTTGGCCGCTCGAGCAGTACGTCGTGGCGACGGAGCGCGGCAAGCTCCAGTCGCTCGGCGTCGTGTGGGACAGCCGAAGCGCGACCGCAAGTGGGAACCGTTGGTTCCACGTCTACGGTGCCGACGGGATCGCACCGGCGGACACGCTCTTCTTCACCTCGCCTGCGCAGAACTGGAATCACATGTGCGCGGACTGCCACTCCACGCGCGTCGAGCGCCGCTACGATCCCGCTGCCGATCGTTTCGATACGCGCTGGGCCGAGCTCTCCGTCGGCTGCGAGGCGTGCCACGGCCCCGGCGCCGAGCACGTTCGCTCGGCCAAAGCCGGAAAGCCGACTCCCTTCGCGGTGAGCCTGAAGCCCTCCGAGCCGTGGATCCCTTCCGCGACGGGGAGCCCGGCGCCCCGCACGCAAGACGGCGTCGAGGTCGACGTGTGCGCGCCCTGCCACAGCCGCCGTGACCCGCTCGAGGAAGGCTTCGTCGCGAGCGATTCGTTCCTCGACTCGTTCGAGCCCGAGCTCCTGCGGCCGGGCAGTTATCACGCGGACGGCCAAGTGGAAGGGGAGGTCTACGAGTGGGGCTCGTTCCTCCAGAGCCGCATGTACCAAGCCGGCGTCCGCTGCTCGGACTGCCACAACCCGCACTCGGGCAAGCCGTACGCCGAGGGCAATCCGCTGTGCGTGCGCTGCCACGAACCCGCGCGCTTCGACGCCGAAGCGCATACACGCCACGCGGGAGCGACGGCGCCCCGCTGCGTCGACTGCCACATGCCGCCCGCGACGTTCATGCAGATCGACGAGCGGCGCGACCATTCGCTGCGCATTCCGCGTCCCGATCGCAGCGTCGAGTTCGGCACGCCGAACGCCTGCAACGCGTGCCACGCCGACGAATCCGCGACCTGGGCCCGCGATTGGGTCGCGCGTTGGTTTCCCGCTTCGCGAGCGCGAACGCACTACGTCGACGCGCTCGGCAGGGATCGCAACGGGGCGCTCGACGCACCCCGCTCACTGCGAACGCTCGTTGGCGAAGCCGTCGCTCCTCCCATCGTGCGCGCGACCGCGCTCGAACGCCTGGGGCACTACCCCACGGAAGAAACGCTGAAAACGTTGCGCGGCGCGCTCGCCAGCCACGAGCCCCTCGTCCTCTACGGAGCCGTGCTCGGCACGGCAGAGCTCCCGCGAGATCGGCGCACTTCGCTGCTCGTGCCCGTGCTCGAGCACCGTCTCCGCGCGGTGCGCATCGCCGCGGCCAAGGCGCTCGCAGACGTGCCCCGCGCGGGGCTACCGAACGGCTCTCGTATCGCGCTCGAGCGCGCCTTCGCCGAGGTAGAGCAGAGCTTCGCCGTGAGCGGGTCGCGCGCCGAAACGCACGTGGAGTGGAGCGCGTTCGAGATGGCTCGCGGCAAGCTCGCGGAGGCCGAGGCGTCGCTGCGAACGGCTCTGCGGCTCGCGCCGTGCCTTCCCGAAGCGTACCTGAACCTCGCCGATCTGGAGCGGCAGCGCGGCGACGAAGCCGCGGCGGAGCGCGCCGTTCGCGCCGCGCTCGAATGTAACCCGCAAGACGCCGCCGCCCATCACGCGCTCGGACTCTGGCAGGTTCGTGCCGGAACATCGAAGGCCGCCGTCGAAAGCCTGCGGAAAGCCGTCCTACTTTCGCCCACCGACGTGCGTTTTCGCTATGTGCTCGCGATCGCGCACGCTGGCGGCGGTGACCGCGACCAGGCGATCCGGCTCCTCGAGGTGAACCTGAAGCACCGCCCGAACGACGCGAACACCCTCCAAGCGCTCGCCTTCTACCTGCGCGAAGCCGGTCAGCACGAACGCGCGGCCGAGGCGCAGCGCAAACTCGAGATATTGCTGCGGCAGTAGGAGGGAGGACGGAAAGCCGCACTCTCCATCCATCACTTCGAGCGCATTCGGAGACGCTCACGTCGCAATCGGCACCAACTTCCCACACACGGCACCGAATGGCCGCCGAGAGTTTGCCGGATCGTCGCGCGCGCGGAGCGCCGTCATCACGAACGCCGGGTAGGTTGCCGCTCCGTGAGCATCGGGCGTCGCGAGTTCTTGCTCGGCACTCCTCCGGTCCTGGCCTCGCTCGGGCTCGCGGCATGCGCGGGAAAGCCCGCCGACGACGCGCCCCCCGAGCGCCGCGCGCGGGGCGGGGCAGCGCCTCCGAGCAAATCAGGCGGCTCCGACGCTCCGTACGACGCGTTCGCCTGCAGCGCCGTCCCCGTCGCCCACGTGCTCGACTTCGGCGGCGACGAAGCCGACGCCCTGCGCACCGCGCTCGCCGCGGCCGGCTTCGACGCGCGCCCCCTGCCGGACGACGTGCCACCCTCGGAGCTCCGCGGCCTTCTGGTGATCCCCGCGTATGCGAGTCGCTCGTCCGCTTACGCGAGCTACATGGAACGCCGCGCGACGGAGCTCTATACGTTCGTGGACGGGGCGAACGTGCTCCTCGCGCTCACACAAGATCCGAGTGACGAGCCGGCGCCGCCCTACCTTCCGACGACGCACACCGCCGAGCGCGGCGAGGGCACACTCGAGGTGGTGCGGGTGCAAAGCCCCGATCACCCCCTCGTCACCGAGCTCGAAAGAGTCGACGGGCTGCTCGCCGCCCGCGCACCGGCGCTCGCCGAGCATCCCTACGTGAGCCAAGCCGGTTTCGAGGTGATTCTCGCCGACGAGGAAGGCAAGCTCGGCGTCCTGCTCGAGGGTGCGTACGGGCAGGGGCGCTTCCTTCTCGCCGCGCTCCGCCTCGCGCACGGCGCGAGCACTACGGCGGATGCCTTTCACGCGCGGTTCCTCTCGAACCTCTTCGAGCACGTCCGCAACGTGTGCGCGCGCGTCGCACCCGAGCTCTCCCTCGCCGAATCCGAAGCGCTCACGAGGTTCACGAAGGGCTCCTCGATGCTCGCGGTCCTGCCCGACACCCAAGTCTATTCGGTGCGCTTGCCGGGCCTCTACACCGTGCAAACGAGCTGGCTGAGAAACTTCGCGCGACGGCTCGACGTGCGCTACGCGCTTCAGCTCGGAGACATTACCAACAACAACACCGCGCAGGAGTGGGAGCGCGCTCGGGCGGCCATGTCGCTGCTCGACGGCGTCGTGCCGCTCGCCCTCGTGCCGGGCAATCACGACTACGGCCCGTCCGGCAACGCTTCGACGCGCGAGACGAAGTTGAACGACTACTTCTCGTTCGCGGCGACGTCGGCGATGCCCAGCTTCGGCGGCGCCTACGAGGACGGAAAGCTCGAAAATACGTTTCACCTATTCTCGATCGGCGGGCGCGACTTCGTGCTGCTCGCCCTCGAATGGGGCCCGCGCGACGAGGTCATCGACTGGGCCAACGAAGTGATGAACGGCTTCCCGGAGCGTGACGGCATCCTCGCGACGCACGCTTATTTGAACAACGACAGCCTTCGCTACGATCACGCGGATACGGCTCGTCGCCAGCGCTTCAACCCGCACGACTACGGAACTCCTGGCGGCGTCAACGACGGCGAAGAGCTCTGGGAAAAGCTCGTGCGTCGCCATCGCTTCGCCATGACACTGAACGGCCACGTGCTCGGCAGCGGCGTCGGCTATCTCGCGAGCGTCACCGACCGCGGTAACACGTGCCACCAAATGCTCTCGAACTTCCAGATGCGCGAGCAAGGCGGCGAAGCGTACCTGCGGCTGCTCGAATTTTTGCCCGACGGCGTGACCGTCAACGTGTTCACCTACTCGCCGCTCTTCGACAGGTTCTTGGACGAAGAGGGGCAAAACTTCACGATCGCGCTCGACCACAGGTGACGGCGGCGAAGCTCGGCGCGCCCTGCTCCGCGCTCGGACGCCTGAACACGCGAATCACCTGTCAAAATGAGCACTTCGGCGCGTACCCCAAGTTATTGTTGACAGTCTCGGCATGACCCCAATATGTTGGGCCCGTGCTGGTGCCCCTGGATGCATGTCCAGGGGCTGAAAAGGGAACCCGGTCGAACGCCGGGGCTGCCCCGCAGCGGTAGGCGAGAACGATATCCACGACACGCACTGGTCCCGCTCGGGGCTGGGAAGCCGTGGAGTTTAGGAAGGCGGCGAAAGCCGCAGCGCTCGCGAGCCCGAAGACCTGCCGGCATCCGGAGTCGGTGAGAAATCCGACCCCGGTTCGACCTCAGCAGCCTCGAGGGAGGCGGGCAGGTCCGAGTCGGCGCGTGCCGTCCGGTCCGTTCCGCCTTCCCTCGCGGCGAAAGTAGCCCGCGGGTGGCGAAGGTCGGTCCGACGGCGAGCGCTCGCTCGACCTCGACCTTCCTTGCTTCTCGCGGGTCTCACCCGAGCGGTCCGGTACCGCTCCGAACCCGACGGAGACACCATGTACAGCGAGAGCTTTCAGCAGAAGGGCAACGGCCAGGCGTCGTTGCGAGCCATCCCGAACTCCCAAGCCGCCGACGAAGCGTATCCGGCGACGACCATGCGCGTGAAAAAGCGCAACGGCTCGACCGAGCCCGTCGACCTGAACAAGATCGTACGAGCGGTGAGCCGCTGCTGCGTCGGACTCGGAGACGTCGACCCACTGCGGGTCGCCACGAAGACGATCAGCGGGCTCTATGACGGAGCGACGACGCGCGAGCTCGACCAGGTTTCGATTCGAACCGCCGCCGCGCTGATCGCGGAAGAACCGCAGTACGCGAAGCTCGCCGCGCGCCTCCTCGGCACGTACGTCGACAAGGAAGTGCGCGGGCAGGAAGTGCAGGCATTTTCGCAGTCGGTGGCCCTCGCGCACCGGCTCGGGATCGTCAACGATCGACTCTTTTCTTTCGTCTCGGAGAACGCCCGCAAGCTGAACGACGCCGTCGACGTCACGCGGGATCGCGAGCTCGAGTACTTCGGGCTACGCACGCTCTACGACCGCTACCTCGTCAAGCACCCGCAGTCGCGCCGCGTCGTCGAGACTCCGCAGTATTTCTTCCTGCGCATCGCCTGCGCGCTCTCGGAGACGGTCGCCGAAGCGCTCGAGCTCTACCGGTTGCTCTCGTCGCTCGAATACGTGCCGAGCTCGCCCACGCTCTTCAACGCCGGCACGCGCCACGAGCAGCTTTCGAGCTGCTTCCTCCTGGACTCCCCCGAAGACCACCTCGAGGACATCTACCAGCGTTACTCGGATATCGCGATGCTTTCGAAGTTTTCGGGCGGCATCGGGCTTGCGTACCACCGCGTGCGCGCGCGCGGCTCGCTCATCGAGAGCACGAACGGACACTCGAGCGGCATCGTGCCGTGGCTGAAGACGCTCGACTCCTCCGTGGCGGCGGTCAATCAGGGCGGCAAGCGCAAGGGCGCCTGCTGCGTCTATCTCGAGTCCTGGCACGCCGACATCGAGGAGTTCTTGGAGCTCCGGGACAACACGGGCGACGAAGCGAGCCGCACGCACAATCTGAATCTCGCGAACTGGGTGTCGGATCTCTTCATGCGGCGCGTCGAGGCCGACGCTTCGTTCAGCTTGTTCGATCCGAAGGACGTGCCCGAGCTCACCGACCTTTACGGCGACGACTTCGAACAGGCGTACGAACGCGCCGAGAGCGAGGGCCGCGCCAAGAAGACGGTGCGGGCGCGCGATCTCTACGCGAAGATGATGCGGACGCTCGCGCAGACGGGCAACGGCTGGATGACGTTCAAGGACAAGTCGAACCGCGCTTGCAACCAGACGGCTCGGCCCGGCCGCGTCGTGCACCTCTCGAACCTGTGCACCGAGATCCTGGAGGTCACGTCGGGCGACGAAACGGCCGTGTGCAACCTCGGGTCGATCAATCTGGCGCGTCACCTCGCCGCGGACGCGAGCGGCGCCGTCGCCTTCG
>DASUTR010000769.1:0-6806 GCA_036374535.1 Polyangiaceae bacterium | reverse complement strand
CGGCACGAGCGGCACGAGCGGCACGAGCGGCACGAGCGGCACGAGCGGCATGAGCGGCTCTGGCGGCACAGGTGGCGCTCACGGGGGAACCTCCGGGAGCGGAGGGAGCGCCGGCGTGTCGGAGGGACCTTTCGTCCTGCTGAAGGACATGGACGCCGACATCTTTTCCAGCCCGCGCTATTTCACGCGCGCGGGCGACGAAGTGTTCTTCGCTGCGAAGGGCGACTCCGGCGACAGCGGGCTCTGGGCGACCGACGGTACGGCCGCCGGCACGAGACTCGTGTACGGGGATGTCGTTCCAAGACGCCTTCGTGAGAACGAGTCGGAAAACGCCGAGTTCGTCGTGCTCGACGACAAGATCCTTTTCGAGGGAGCAGGCGAACCCTGGATCTCCGACGGGACGACGGCGGGCACGATGCTGCTCAAGGACATCAACCCAGGGAGCGCCTACAGCAATCCGTTCTCCGCCGAACGCTTCGGAAACCGAGTCTTCTTCCTTGCCGACGACGGGGTGAGCGGCATCGAGCCCTGGGTGTCCGACGGAACGGCAGCCGGTACGTATCGAATCGCCGATACGAGTCCGGGCCCCGGGCATTGCGAAGGGGACCCGCGCGGTATCGCCTGGGAAGGCAAGTTCTACTTCTACTGCGTCGGCGAAAACGAGAACCACGCGTACCACGTCTCGTATTGGGTGACGGACGGTACCGTGGAGGGGACGACGCGCCTCGTCGGAGGGACGGACCCCTACGGGAGCGTCCTCCTCAACTTCGATCGAATCGGCTTCCAAAATCGCGTATTCTTCACGTTTTACACGGCGGCGACCGGCGAGGAGATCTGGGTCACGGACGGCACGGCTGGGGGAACGACGCTCCTCAAGGACTGCGCTGCGCGGGCGGGTAGCTTCCCGCAAGACTTCACCGTGTTCGGGGACAAGCTCCTCTTTTTCGCCTACGACGATTCCTTCGAGGTGGTGCTCTGGTCGAGCGACGGGACGCCGGCCGGCACCACGATCCTCGCCCGGGCGGAGCACGCTCCGAACGAGGAGAACATGCAGCTCCTCGGCGACAAGCTCGTCTTCAACGCGCGCCCGAGCGACGCCTCGGAGCCGTACACCCTCTGGGTCACGGATGGGACCGCGGCTAGCACGACCTCCATCGCCGACATCATGGCATTTTCCGATCGGCACTTCGCGCGGCTCGGCGACGAGCTCCTATTCTTCGGCGGGCCGTATGCCTCCACGGACATCGAGCCGTGGGTGACGGACGGTACCCCCGGCGGCACGCGTCTCGTGAAGGACATCGTAGCCGGCGACATGGGAAGCGTGCGCGGCAATTCGAGCAATCCCTCGCTCATGGTGTCGCTCGCGGGCAAGGCGTATTTCCCCGCGAAGCTCTCGTATTCGGACGTGCAGTTCTTCGCGAGCGACGGCACCGCAAGCGGCACCGAGCTCCTCACTCCCGAAGGCGCGGGTGACGGCCCGAACCCGATGGGCGAACCGTTCGCCTTCGACGACATGCTGCTCGTTACGGGCACCTGGAACGACAGCAGCATCGGACTCTATCGCTACCGTCCCGACGCCTCTCGCTAGACGGTGTCGTTCCGGCGCGAGCTTTTCACGAGCAGCGAGCTTTCGAGTTCTCCGCGTCACGCGGCAGTTTGCGACAAGGCGCCGGCCGGAACACCGGATTCGTGGTATGAGACGCGAGCTCAGCCGATAGGAGTGTCGCCGTGTTGAAAGGCCTGCATCACAACGCCTACCGCTGTCGCGACTCGGAAGAGACGCGGCGATTCTACGAGGACTTCTTGGGGCTACCGCTGTCGGCGACGCTCGAGATCAAGGAGACGAAGAGCGGTCGAGGGACGAACACGCTCCACACCTTCTATCGCCTCGGCGACGGCTCGTTCCTCGCGTTCTTCGAGGCACCCGATCGGTACTTCGAGTTCAAGGATCAGCACGACTACGACCTGCACATCGCGCTCGAGGTCGACCGCGACAAGCTCGAATCGATGATGGAGAAGGGGAAGCGCGCCGGGATCGAAACGCGCGGCGTTTCGGACCACGACTTCATCCACTCCATCTACTTCCGGGACCCGAACGGCTACGTCATCGAGCTCACGGCGAAGGCGCCGCACCACGCCCAGGCGGTCGATCCCGCGCAAAACGGAGCGAGGGCGAAGCTCGACGCCTGGCAGAAATCGAAACCGGCCGCGGTCGATAAGTCTCCCGCAGCCGAAACTTTTGGGAAACAGAGCGTAGGGTAGAGTAGGTTTCGGCTCGATCGGGACGACCCGGTCCGCCCGCGGCGCGTTTCCGGCGTCTCGGGTGAAGCGAGCCGAACGCCGGGACGACCCGGCACCGAGTCAGCGTGAGGACGGCGCGAACGTCGCGCCGTGCGCGGAGGAGTACCTCGATGCCGTCGGAAACAAGCAGCCCCACCGCCAGTGTGGTGCTGGAGGAAGCGTTACGCGGGGGTCAGATGTGGTCGCGAGTTCTGAAGCGGGGCCAGATCCTGAAGCTTACGGACGTGGAAGGCGGAGCGAGCGTCGCAGCGCTCTTCTTCAACGCCGACCTCTTCCTCGAACGCTACAACATGCCCGACACGCTGAAGGCGCAGCACGTCGCGCGCCTCACGGCCGGTAACTCCCTGTTTTCGGACATGGGGCGCGTGCTGATCTCCGTGATCTCGGACACCGTCGGTTGGCACGACACCATCACCGGGCACCAGACCGAACAGGCGGCGCTCGCGAAATTCGGCCCCGGGACGTACCAGAAGCTCCGGAACGATTTTTACCGCAATACACGCGACAATTTCCTGATCGAGCTCGGAAAGTACGGTCTCACGAAGCGGGACTTGCACGCGAACGTCAACTTCTTCACGAAGGTCGTGCCCGATGCCGACGGGAAGCTCGTGTTTTCGAAGGGCTCCTCGCGGTCGGGCTCGTCGGTCGAGCTCCGCGCCGACATGAACGTGCTCACCGTGCTTTCGAACACTCCGCACCCGCTCGACCCGGCAACCACCTACGCGCCGAAACCGGTGCTCTTGACTCTGCGCACCGGACGCGTCGCCGCGCCGAACGACGGCTGTCGCACGGCGTGCCCCGAGAGCGAGCGCGCCTTCGCGCTCACCGACCGCTACTTCGCCTGAGAGGTCAGAGGCCATGGCACTCAAAGAAAGCTCACTCGATCCGAAGCACGCCCTCTTCGACCATACGCTCGACTCCGGTCTCGGCTTTTCGAAGACGATCGAAAAGGGACAAGTCTTTCGCATCGTCGATCTCGAGGGCAACCAGGCCGTCGACACGCTCTTCTACGACGCGTTCGACGCGACGAACCGCTACAGCGCCGTCGACACGATTCGCGAGCAGGGCAACGTCTACCTCACGACCGGCACGAAGCTCATCTCGACCGACGGAGACGTGCTGCTCACCATCGTCGCCGACACGTGCGGGCGTCACGATACGCTCGGCGGCGCCTGTGCCGCGGAATCGAACCAGGTGCGCTACGCGCTCGAAAAGCGGCACATGCACAACTGTCGCGACAGCTTCGTGCTCGAGATCCAGAAGCATCTCCCGCACATGTCGAAGCGAGACATCACGCACAACGTCAACTTCTTCATGAACGTGCCGCTCACGCCCGAAGGCAAGCTCACGTTCGAGGACGGCATATCCGCGCCCGGCCGCTACGTCGAGCTCGTCGCCGAGCGCGACGTAACGGTGCTGATCTCCAACTGTCCGCAGCTCAACAACCCCTGCAACGCGTACGATCCGACGCCCATCCGTCTCTTGATCTGGGCGTAGGTCGCTACGAGCCCACGAAAACCGGCGAGGCCACCACCCGACGGCCTCGGCTCAGAGGACGCTCCTTGTTTACCAAAGTTCTGATCGCCAACCGAGGCGAGATCGCGTGTCGAATTCAAGCAACCCTGCGCCGCCTCGGCGTGCGTTCGGTCGCCGTGTACTCGGAGGCCGATCGCCACGCGCGCCACGTTCTCGAGGCGGACGAAAGCGTCTGCCTGGGGCCGCCGCCGGCCGCCGAGAGTTACCTCGACAAGCAGAAGATCGTCGATGCCGCGCTCCGAACGGGCGCCGAAGCGGTTCACCCCGGCTACGGCTTTTTGAGCGAAAACGCGGAGTTTGCCGAGCGGATCGAAGCGGCCGGTCTTGCGTTCGTCGGGCCCACGCCCGCGCAGATTCGTGACTTCGGGACGAAGCACGGGGGGCGTGCGCTCGCGCGCGCGAGCGGAGTGCCCTTGCTGCCGGGCACCGATTTGCTCGACGACGCCCCTGCGGCCGTGCGCGCCGCCGAGAGCATCGGTTTCCCCGTCATTCTCAAGAGCACCGCCGGCGGCGGCGGGATCGGCATGCAGGTATGTCGGAATCCCGACGAAATCGCCGAGCGCTTTCGCACGACGCGCACGCTCGCCGAGAAGAATTTCGGCGACGGCGGCGTGTTTCTCGAGCGCTACGTCGAACGGGCGCGCCACGTCGAGGTCCAGCTCTTCGGCGACGGCCGCGGCAGCGTCGTCGTGGTCGGCGATCGCGATTGCTCGGCTCAGCGCCGTCACCAGAAGGTGATCGAAGAGGCGCCGGCTCCGCGCTTGCGCGATCCCGTGCGCGCGGCGCTCCACGACGCGGCGCTCCGGCTCGGTCGAGCGGTCGCGTATCGCTCGGCGGGGACGGTCGAGTTCGTCTACGACGACGAGCGCGAGGATTTCTACTTCCTCGAGGTGAACACGCGTCTTCAGGTGGAGCATCCCGTGACCGAGCTCGTCACGGGCACGGACCTCGTCGAGGCGATGCTGCGCGTCGCCGCGGGCGAACCGACTCCGTTCGCTGCGACGCCGCCTCCGCGTGGTCACTCCGTCGAGGTGCGCATTTACGCCGAGGATCCCGCGCGCGGCTTTCGCCCTAGCCCGGGACTGCTCACCGAGGTCGTCTTTCCGACGGACGCGCGCGTCGAGACGTGGGTCGAGCGCGGTACCGAGATTTCGGCGTATTACGACCCGCTCATCGCGAAGCTCGTCGTTCACGGCGCTGATCGCGAGGCAGCGCTCGCCCGACTCGAAGCCGCGCTCGCAGCGACGCGGCTCGGCGGCGTCGAGACGAACCTCGAATACCTTCGAGCCCTCGTCCGGAGCGACGCCGTGAAGAGCGCTCGCACGATGACGGGCACGCTGGCGCATTTTTCGTTCGCGAGCGGCAGCGTCGAGGTCGTGACGCCGGGAACGCTCACGACGGTGCAGGATTACCCCGGACGGCTCGGGTATTGGGACGTCGGGGTGCCGCCCTCGGGGCCGATGGATCCACTGAGCTTTCGGCTGGCGAACCGCATCGTGGGCAACCGCGACGGTACGCCCGCGCTCGAGCTCACCGTGTCGGGACCGACGCTCGACTTCGCGACCGACGCCGTGATCGGACTCTCGGGCGCACGCATGCCGGCAACGCTCGACGGCGAACCCGTGACGTTCGACGAGCCGATCGGCGCGCGCGCCGGGCAGCGGCTCGCCATCGGGCGCGCCCCGGGACCCGGCTGCCGCGCGTACCTCGCGGTTCGACACGGTTTCGACGTTCCGGAGTACCTCGGCAGCCGCGCGACGTTCACTCTGGGGCTCTTCGGCGGACACGGCGGCCGCCCGCTTCGCAAGGGCGACGTGCTTCACGTGGCGCGCGAGGGAGGCACCGACTCAGAGCCGAAGAAGCTCGACGCGCGCATCGTCCCGGAGATCGTCGAAAACTGGACGATCGGCGTGATGAACGGCCCGCACGGCGCACCCGATTTTTTCACCGACGGGGACATCGCGACGTTCTACGCGACCGAGTGGGAAGTCCATTACAACTCGGCGCGCACCGGCGTTCGCCTGATCGGACCGAAGCCCGAGTGGGCCCGGCCCGACGGCGGCGAGGCGGGCCTTCACCCGTCGAACATTCACGACACGGCGTACGCGGTCGGAAGCGTCGATTTCACGGGCGACATGCCGATCATCCTCGGGCCGGACGGCCCGAGCCTCGGCGGCTTCGTATGTCCGGCGACGGTCGTGCGCTCCGAGCTCTGGAAAGTCGGCCAGCTTCGCCCCGGAGCGCGCGTTCGCTTCGTTCCGATTTCGGTGGAGCAAGCGACCCGCCTCGAACTCGAGCAGAACGACTCGATCGCGTCGCGTGTCCACCCGCGCACGACGCGGCTCGAAACCGTAGAGCCCGGCAGCGCCGTCGTGCGTGACGTGCCCGAGAAGGGCGAGCGGCCGCGCGTGGTCTACCGGCCGAGCGGCGACCATCATCTGCTCGTCGAGTACGGCCCGCTCGTGCTCGACCTGTCGCTCCGTTTTCGTGTTCATGCGCTCATGGAGTGGCTCGCCGCCGAGCGCGTGCCGGGCATCATCGACATCACGCCGGGGATCCGCTCGCTGCAGGTGCACTACGACGCGCCGACGCTGCCGCTCCGGCGGCTCGTCGAGATCCTGGCGCGTGCCGAGAAGGAGCTTCCGGACGCGCGGAGCATGGTCGTGCCGACGCGCGTCGTGAAAATGCCGCTCTCCTGGGACGATCCGGCGACGCGACTCGCCATCGAAAAGTACATGCAAATCGTGCGTCCCGACGCGCCCTGGACGCCGTCGAACCTCGAATTCATCCGGCGCATCAACGGGCTCGGTTCGATCGACGACGTCAAACGTATCGTCTTCGACGCGAGCTACCTCGTGCTCGGGCTCGGCGACGTCTACCTCGGCGCGCCCGTGGCGACGCCCCTCGACCCTCGGCACCGTCTCGTCACGACGAAGTACAATCCCGCGCGCACCTGGACGCCCGAGAAC
>DASUTR010000768.1:0-21328 GCA_036374535.1 Polyangiaceae bacterium | reverse complement strand
GTCGAAGGCTTCGCGGATCGCGCCGAGCACTTCGGTTTCGTCGGGCAAGAGGTGAATGGTCGGTCCGAACGCCGGCGGCAGGTCGGGCAAGCAGCGAAAGCGCGGCATGTGCTCGAGCGCGAGGTTCAGCTTGAGCGTCGTTCCACGCTTCGCCATCGCGCGAACGCGGGTGACGTAGTCGGCGGGCCATTCGCGCTCGTCAACGAGCTCGAGCATCGTGAACGGATCGGCGTTGACGATGACGCTCGGCGCGTGGAGCTCGCGTCCGTCGCCGAAGCGCACGCCGCGCACGCGCGATTCGCGCACGACGAGCTCGCGCACCGGCGCGCTCGTCACGATGCGCCCGCCGTAGCGTTCGAGCTCACGGGCGAGAATCGCGGGCACCGTCCCCATGCCGCCTTGCACGACCATCCACGTGCCGCCGCTGCCGGGACGCCGGCACATGTTGTGAATCAGGAAATTCATCCCGCTTCCCGGGGTGTCGTAGCCCCCGGAGAGTCCGGACACGCCGTCGGTCACCGCGTACATCGCCTTCAAGAGATCGCTCTCGAAGTCGAACCGCTCGAGGTACTGCCCCACCGAGCCGCGGCAGAGCGAAACGAAGCGCTCGCGAAGCTCGCGCCGCACGTAGCGTTCCGCCGTCTCTTCGATGCTGAGCGGGTCCTCGAGCCAGGTCGGACCCACGTCCTCCCGCAAGAGCTCGAGCTCGGCTTCGAGCGCTCCTTGCGCGCGGAGATCGCGCTCCGAAAAGAAGCGCCGGAACCCGCGCTCGAGCTCGACTCGATCGGAGCCGAACAACAGATAGCGGTCGCCCGTCGTCGGCAAGAAGTAATGAGGATCGCGCCTCAGCGTCGGAATCTCGATACCGAGCAGACGCTCGAGCTCCGGCGGCATCAGGCCGAGCAAGTATGCGCCCGTCGACTGCGGCAGATTGGGCGCGCGCGGGAACGGGTACTCCGTCCGCGTCGCGCCGCCGATGACGCCCGCGCGTTCGAGCACGACGACGCGCTGCCCCGCCTTCGCGAGCACGAGCGCCGCGACCAAGCCGTTGTGACCCGCGCCCACGACGAGCGCGTCGATGTCGTTGCCGAGCACGTCCTCGAACGACACTTCGCCCGGTGCCGGTCCAGCGGGAGGGGTGACGGTGTTCGCCGTGTTCATCTTGGTTATCTGCAGTGCGACCTCAGCAGCTGGCGCACGTACTTTCCCGACTCGGTGAGCTCGTCGTCGGTCCACCCGCCCGAGGCGCTGGCTCCGGGTTTCAAGACCGAGATCGTTTCGCCGGCTTTGTCGGACACCGAGTAGTTGAGCCAGCTGATGCGGTTCTGTTCCATGAAATCGATCCAGGCTTTCCACTCGGCGTAGTCGTTCTGTCCCTGGCCCGAGGCTTCCGCGCCGCTCGATTCCGACACGATGACGGGGATGCCGGCGGAAATTGCGGCCCTGGTGCGGTCGCGAAGCCATTGCTTGTGCGTGCCGGCATAGAAGTGCACCGAATACATGACGTTGGTCTGTCCCGTGAGGGGATCGGCGGCGACCGTATCGATGCGCTGGTCCCATTCGGGCGAACCGACAATCACGATGTTGTCCGGATCGTGCTTGCGAATGGCCCCGATGACGGCCGTCGCGTAGTCCTTGACCTCTTGCCAGGTCTCGTCCTTCTCCGGCTCGTTAAAGATCTCGTAGATGACGTGCGGGTGTTTGCCGTAGCGCTCCGCCATCTCCGAGAAGAAGGCGGTGGCCTCGGCTCGATGAATGTCGTGCGCGTGCCAGTCGATGATGACGTACACGCCGGCGGCGATCGCGGCGTCGACGACGGTCGTCATACGCTGCTTCGATGGCGCCGAGTTACGGAGATACGCGCCGTCGGGCTCGATGCCCATGGCGGGGCGCACCACGTCGACGCACCAATCGTCCCTGAGCCAGCGAACGACCTCGGCGTTGTAGTACTGCGGCCACCAGTTGTCCCAGCCGAACGCCTGCCCCCGAAGCACCACGGGCTCGCCGTTCGCGCCCACGAGGTCCGAGCCGCGCACGGAGAGCGGTCCGTAGCGAGCAACCGGCGTCACGCGGTCGTTCGGGGGCGGTACCGTCGCGCCTTCCGCTCCGGCGGCTCCGCGGGTCGGAGGCGTGATGCACGCCGCTGCGAGCGTGGCCGCGACGAGGCTCGAGAAGACGAGCTTCGACGGCGTCGAAAGGGAGTAGCGGTTTTCGATCCGGTTCATCGTTCGTCGCGATACTAGCTTGTCGGGGCCAGGAGCAGAGCGTGCGACGCGACGATTTCGAGCTTCGACTCGGTCGCTGCCGATACGCCGCGGGTGTACGGTAGGAAAGCGAATGGGTTGGTTTCGGAGAGGCAAGGGCGCGTGGGATCTCGAGAGCGTCGAGCCTCCGTGGGAAGCTCGCGTCTCCATTTACGAGCACGTTCGGGCGCACGTCGTCGCCGGAGTGCGAGGACTCACCGAGGGCGGCGAGAGACTTCCCGACGAACGCGAAGACGGCGAGCTCGGGTTCGTCGCGGGAGGGCTGGACGGCGCATTCGGTCGTCACGGCGGGGGCGGCTCGAACCGATCCGCCGCGAAGCTCCTGCATCGGCTGCTCCGCGTCGTGCTCGACGACGCGAGCGCGAACAAGCTCGAGAAGCTTTACGACCAGTTGCTCGAGCAGCAGAGCTTCGAAGTGGTCGATCCGCTCCTCGAACGCATCGTCGAGCGGCGAGACCTGGACACCGCGCGCCTCCAGGCGCTAGCCGTCTGGCTCGCGACACGCTCGCCCGACCGCGAGCCCGTCAAGTTCGCGATCGCGCTGCTCGGAACGCTCTCGAGCCGAGAGCACCAGCCGCTCGTGAGCCTGCTCGGCCGGCACGAGGAATTCACGTTGTTCGCCGCCGTCGCGCTCTCGAACCTCGGTGGTGACGAGGCAGAGGAAGCGTTGTTCGAGCTCGCGCGCAACGTCGACGGTTGGGGACGCATCGAGGTCGTCGAACGCTTGGCGGAGACACGAAACCCCGTCATCAAGGCGTGGATGCTGCGCGAGGGTTACAAGAACTCGATCATGTACGAGTACCTTGCGTACACGTGCGCCGTCGCGGGCGGACTCGAGCAGGAGCTCGAAGCTCCGGCGCCGGACCGCGAGCTTTTGCTCGGGGCGGGAGACATCCTCGTCGCGCTGATCACGGGCGGCCCCGCGGAGGACATCGACGACTACATCGACGGGGCCGCCGTCGTCGAACGGTATCTGGTCCATGCGTGGTCGAACCCGAGCGACCTCGACGTGCTCATCACGGCCGCGCGCATCGGGCAGTTTCTGGACCAGGAAGCCGACTGGTCCCAGCGTGCTTCACGCGGGTTTACGCCCAAGTTGCGCGAAGAACTGCGCGACAAAGTGGCAGCGTTGAAGGCGCTGCCGCACTGGAAGCCGAACGTGACGGCGGCGTTGAGCTCGACCGACTCCCGTACGTTCGAGCGAGCGACTCGAGCGGCGGACGCGCTCGGCATCGACACTTGGGAGTACTATTTCGCGCGTCTCGAAGCCGGGAGGGGAGACGGCTGGTACTTCGTCATGCAGACGGACGACCCCGGGCGGCTCGACCGGGTGCTCGAGCTCGCAGAACGGCGGCTTCCGCTCGACGAAATCGCCACCGGCCCTGCCGGCGAGCTCGGGCTCGGGCCAAAATGGGTGAGCCACGGTTACCTCGACTTCGTGCTTCAGGAGCTCGGGCGCTTCCCGGAGAAGGGCTGGCCGTTGATTCGCGCCGGCCTCCGATCACCGGTGACTCGCAACCGCCACATGGCGCTTCGCGCGCTCTCGACATGGGAGCTTTCCACAAGGCCCGCGGACGCGAACGCAGTTCTACGAAAGGCGTTGCAGGACGAGCCCGACGACGACGTTCGCGAGGAGCTCGAGGCGGTCCTCTCCGGGAGACCACTCGTCGATAAAGACGACGATGACGAGTAGCGCCATCAATTTCGATGGGAACTCGCGCTCGGCGGGCCGCCTCGGCGTTCGGGGCGGGTGAAACTCGAGGATCCAGCGGCAACGTACTCGGGCGGGCGACGCTCGACTCGAAGTCCAGTCTACGCGGCCGCCGCGCCGAATCTTCCCCGACTCTTACGCGCCGCCGTTATCCGACGAAACACCAAATCTTTCGTTCGGCTCGCTCGTCGAAGGGCGGGTGCGGTACTTCTTGCTCGCTCTTCCGCGACGCTTCTTCGTGCTGGCGATGCTCGGGGGCTCGGCGCTCATCACCGCGATGAGCCTCGTCTACTTCGATTTCGGGACGTTGCCACCCTTCGCGATCGAGAAGTTTCCGCTGCGCTTCGAGTCGCTCTGGCTCGTCTCGCTCCGGATCCACGTTGCCAGCGCGCTCGTCGCGCTGCCGCTCTGCCTCCTCCTTACGACGCGGACCCTCCAGCGACGCCCGGCGTGGCATCGCGTGCTCGGGCGGCTCGCCGGAATCATCACGCTCGCGGGCGTCGTTCCGACGGGCCTCGTGCTCGCCTTCGATGCGAAGGGCGGAGCGTTCGTGACCGCGGGGTTCCTCGTGTCGGCGGCGATCGTTGCGTGGGGCGTCGTGCACGGCGTCGCGAGCGCTCGCCGGGGTGAGCTCGTACGTCACCGGCGCGCGATGCGCCACGTGGTGGCGCAGATGAGCGTCGCCGTGACTTCGCGAGTGCTCATCGTCGCGCTGGATGTCGCGGGCATCGACCCCGAAGTTTCGTACGTTCTCGCTCTTTGGGGGCCCGTCCTCGCGAGCGCGCTCGCCGCCGAGCTTGCCTCGCGTCCGTCCACTCTCCGTTTCACTCCCGCTCACCCGTTCGAAAGGATTCGCCGTGAAATATCGCCTTCTGCTCTCCTCGTGCGCGCTCGCGCTGTTCGTCCCGTCGCTCGCACTCGGCGGTGAGCCCTCGCTCGCGAGCTGGGTCCAGCGCCGGGTCGGCGACGGCCTCGTGAAACCGCTCGCGAAACACGAGGAAAGCGGCAGTCGCTTTTCGCGCTCGCGCCCGCCGCCGCGCGAACGCCGCGTGCGCGCCCTGCAGACGACCGCCAGCGTCGACAAGCGCGATCGTCCGTTCGTACCGTTCGCCGTCGACGTGCGCTTCGGTTCCGGCGAATGGCGCGACGGGGATATCCTCGGCTGCGTCTACCGGTCGAGCGGCGACATCTTCGTGAAGGTGGGCGAGGAGTATCGACCCGCGGCGTTCTTGCTCGGCAAGGATCTCGGACCCGTGGCGGGGGCCTGCGAAGCTTCGCCATCGGCACCGCCGCGGGCATGAAGCGGTCCTCCGCTCACGCCGCTCTTCGAGACGGAGCGAAGATAATCGAGTGATTCCGGGGGCCTGGGGCGCCGTACGATTTTTGGCCTGCGTCGTGTCGAATTCGGGCCTGATCGACGTCGTAGAGACGAAGGTCATGGCGGCTCTCCTCCGGACGCGACGCGTCGTCGACGGACCCTTCACGGAAGCGAAGGAGCTCGCGGTCGCCCACTGGCCGGCCGGCAGCTATGCCCGGCTTGCCGCGCAAGCGGGGCGCTACGCAACCGTGAACGAACTCCGCATGTACTACGAGGTGCACGGCAGCGGGAGACCGCTCGTGTTGCTCCACGGTGCGCTCGAAACCATCGAAGCATCGTTCGCGAAGGTGGTGCCCGCTCTGGCTCGAACGCATCGGGTCATCGCCGTCGAGCAGCAGGCCCACGGTCACACCGCGGATATCGATCGCCGCGTGAGCTACGAGCAGATGGCCGACGATACCGCCGAGCTCCTGCGAACGCTCGACGTGCGCGAGACGGACGTGCTCGGCTACAGCATGGGCGCGAGCGTCGCGTTTCAGCTCGCCCTTCGCCATCCCGGTCTCGTGCGAAAGCTCGCCATCGTCGCCGGCTGTACCAACATGGGTGGCTACCAGCCGTCCCTGCTCGAATTCATGCGCAATATCGACGCCACGCGCGAAGGGTGGGCGAGCCACCCGCTCGGCCCGGCACGCCGCGTCGAGCTCGCGCGCGACTTTCACCGCACGGTTCGCCGCCCCGAGCAGTGGCTCGCTGCGCTCGGACGAACCAAGCAGGCGTTCGATTCGTATCGCGAGCTCGCTTCCGATGACCTGCGTTCCCTGCGGACGGACACGCTCTTCGTCGCGGGCGACGACGGCGTGATTCGTCCGGAGCACGCGAGCGAAGTGCACCGGTTCGTCCCGAACGCCCGGCTCGAAATGTTTCCGAAGACGAAGCATCCGGAAATGGTCGGCCGCGCCATGGATGTTCTGCCCGAGTTCCTGAACGCTCCTCTGCCACCCCTGCGCTAAAATCATGAGCTCAATCAGCGTCACGTCCCCGCCGCTTGGCGGCGGCGGTAGGGACGCGCTACGCCGCTCGTGTGCCATTCAGCGAGACGCACGGCGCCGTCAACGCGGTCTTTCGCGTCGAATCGCCGCGTCTCATCGCGCGACTGACGCGGCTCGTGGGCGACGTCGGACGCGCCGAGGAGCTCGCCCAGGACGCGCTCGTCGCGGCGCTCGAGCATTGGCCGAGCGGAGGTATCCCGGCGAATCCTGGAGCGTGGCTCATGGCCACGGCGCAGCGCCGCGCCATCGACGAGCTCCGTCGCGGCAAACGCATCGAGAAAAACCGGGATCTGCTCGCAACGGAGCACTCGCTCGACGGAAGCAGCGTGCCTGACCTCGAAGCGTCGCTCGACACGGAGATCGACGATGACCTCTTGCGGCTCGTGTTCATTTCGTGTCATCCGACGCTTCCCACCGAGTCGCGCGTCGCGCTCACGCTGCGGCTGCTCGGCGGGCTCACGACCGGCGAGATTGCGCGCGCGTTCCTCACCTCGGAGCCGACGGTCGCGCAGCGCATCGTGCGCGCGAAGCGTGCGCTCGCCGACGCGCGCGTTCCGTTCGAAGTTCCGCGAGGCGAGGAGCTCGCGGCACGCCTCGCCTCGGTACTCGACGTCGTGTACCTCATCTTCAACGAAGGGTATTCGGCGACGTCCGGAGACGACTTGATGCGTCCTGCGCTTTCCGACGAAGCGCTGCGGCTCGGGCGGCTGCTCGCCGAGCTCGCCCCACTCGAGCCGGAAGTGCACGGGCTCGTCGCGCTCATGGAAATCCAGGCATCGCGCGCGGCGGCGCGCACGGGCCCGAGCGGCGAGCCGATACCCCTGCTCGAGCAGCGGCGCGAAAGCTGGGATCGGTCGGTCATCCAACGCGGACTCGCCGCGCTCGAACGCGCCGACGCGCTCGCGGCGGTGCGTGGCCCGTATACGCTCGAAGCGGCGATCGCCGCGTGTCACGTCGTTGCGCGGAATGCGGACGAAACCGATTGGGCGCGCGTCGCCGAGCTCTACGCCGAGCTTGCCCGGCGCCAGCCGTCGCCGGTCGTCGAAGTGAACCGCGCCGTCGCGGTCTCCATGGCGCACGGCCCGGAAGCGGGCCTCGCCGTCGTCGATGCCATCGCGGCGGAGCCGTCGCTCAAGACTTACCACCTGTTTCCCGCGGTCCGCGGCGATCTGCTGTACAAGCTCGGTCGCTTCGCCGAGGCGCGCGTCGAGTTCGAGCGCGCCGCGAGCCTTACGAAGAATCTGCGCGAACAAGACGCCTTGCTCGACCGCGCGGCCGCGTGCGCGGAAGCGTGACGACAGGGTCGACGTTTTCGGGCAAGGTAGAATGCAGACGCCGATCGAACGGCACTGGCATGCTCGTCCGTAAGGAGTTCCCAGCCGACATCGGAGCGATCCGCGAGCTCCTCGTGTCGGCGTTTCCGTCGCGGGCCGAAGCCGAGCTCGTCGATGCGCTGCGTGCGGCCGGGCGGCTCTCCATTTCGCTCGTGGCGGTCGAAGAGGGCGCCGTCGTCGGTCACGTCGCCTTCAGCCCGATCACGGTCGACGGTAGGACGCTCGGACTCGGATTGGCGCCCTTGGCGGTGCACGCCGAGCACCGGCGCCGCGGCGTCGGCGCTCGGCTCGTGCGCGACGGTCTTTCGCTGTGTCGCAACGCCGAGGTCGGTCTCGTCGTCGTGCTCGGCGATCCCCGCTACTACACGCGCTTCGGTTTCGAGGCGGCGCGCCGTCACGAGCTTCGCGGTGAGTACGAAGACGCGGGCGACGCGTTTCAAGCCGTCGAGCTCGTTCACGGTACGATTCGTCCGGGGGGAGGCCTCGTGCGTTACTGCTCGGAGTTCGCGAGCCTCGGGCCGTAGCGCGGGCACGCAGAACCGCCACGTGCCCGTGGCGACTTCGTGTCACGCCCCGCTCGCGTGTGCGCGCTTGATCGCATCGTTCAGTGCGCGACGAAAATGAAGGTGCGCGAGGATCGCGACTCTAAGCGGAGATACGAGTCGTTCTCGGTCGTGCGCGAGCCGGTGACGATTTTCACAGTATCGCGCAAGGGGATTGCCAGCATGAAACCAATGAAATCGTGTCTCTCGTCGCTCGTCTTCGGCTGCATCGTCGCCGGTTGCTCGGCCACCGCGCTCGACGGGGAGCCGCTCGGAAACGAACGACAGGCGCAAATCACCGATCCCGTTTCGTTCTGCAACGCGAGCGGGCTGAACGTCATCATCGGGACGTCGAACAGCGACACCATCACCGGAACCGAGGGCGCCGACTGCATCGTCGCGCTCGGTGGCAACGACACCGTGAATGCGCTCGGCGGTGACGATGCCGTATTCGGCGGCGAGGGTGACGACACGCTGAACGGCGGTGAAGGCAACGACCGAATTCAGGGAGACGGAACCCAGGACACCATCAACGGAGGAAACGGCAACGATCTGCTCGAAGGCAACGACGGGAACGATTCGGTCAATGGCGGTGACGGGAACGACTCGGTCTCGGGCGGCTCCGGCCAGGACTCGCTGAACGGCGGCGAGGGTCTCGATTCGCTGTCGGGTGACGACGGTGACGATCTGATGTCCGGCGGCAACGGGGACGATTTGCTCCAGGCGTTGGCCGGGCAAGATCGCGCGTTCGGCGAAGGCGGTAACGACGTCGTCCTCGGCGGCGACGGCGACGATTTCGTCTCGGGCGGTGACGGTGACGACGCCGTGAACGGACAGGGCGGCAACGACACCGTCTCCGGCGACGCAGGCGACGACGATCTCAGCGGCGCGACGCAGTCGGGCTTCGGCGAGCTCGGCGACGACGTGCTGCTCGGTGGCACCGGCTCCGACAATGCGGTCGACTGCACGGGCCGCAACCGTATCGATGCAGGCCCGGATCAGGATCTCTGCCAGTTCAATCCGGCGATGAGCACGGCGGTGAACTGCGAGACCATCGCCGCCTGCCCTTGAGCGCGACATCGCGCGGATGAAACGGGACGCTCGCAGCGGCGGAAGGTCGCCTGCTGCGGGCGTCCCATCGCTAACCGGCGCGCGGAGCCTTTCCTCTCACGATTTTGGACTTCGCACCGGCGCGTTCCGCGCGTGCCCGTGGGGAGTTGGCTTTCCGCTGTTGCTTGCGCTCGAGGGGATTTGCCGGGCGCGCGCGATTGCGGCTCCGTCGCGTCGATTTGCGCGTGGGCGTTTCTTGAAATCCCTCGTATTTTACCGTCGCGTTGCGAGCGCCGTGTTTGCCGAGATTGTGTGGCTTGCGCTTCGAGGCAACTCGCCGCGCCGTCGCGCTCTTGGACGGCGGCCGTTGTCCGTGACGGCGACGCATCTCCTCCGCTTTGAAGTCTTCGGCCTTTGTCGTCATGATCCGTCACACCGCAGCACGTTTCGTGCCAGTCGCACGACGTGCGCACATCGGGGCGCGTCGCGCGCTGTTCGCGCTCCGAGCGCTGCGAGCCGGGCGAAACGACGCCGGTGCAGCCGTCCGGCTGCTACACGCAAGAGCCGTTGCCGCCACTCCCCCTCCAAGATTCGCGAGTGTATCGAAGCCCGCTCTGCGAAAACGAGATCTGCCTTCTCCGGCATAGCAGCATCGATTCCTCGAACACGGTATGCACGACGGCGTGCGTTACGGACGCGGATTGCGCCACACCGTACACGTTCACGCCGTCGTGCGAGCTTTCCCAAATTTACGACCTCGATTCGGGAGACACGGGCGTCACGGTTCGAGTCTGCATGCCGACGCCGCCGTGGTGATTCGACTCGGCGCGCTCGCGCGGGTGTCTGCCGACGTCCCGTGACCGAACTTGACGCCCGTCGCTGGAGCGACGATTCCACGTCACATGAAACGAGTGACGGGCATCGGCGGGATTTTCTTCAGGGCCAAAGATCCGGTCATGCTGCGGGCGTGGTACACGAAGCACCTCGGGATCGAGGTTCAGGCGTGGGGCGGGGCGGCGTTCACGTGGGCCGACGACGCCGGCAATCCGACGAAGGGGACGACCGTCTGGTCCGTCAACGGCTCCGAAAATGACTCGTTCGCGCCGAGTAAGGCTTCGTTCATGGTGAACTATCGCGTCGCGGATCTCGCTCTGTTGCTCAAGACGCTGCGTGAGGAAGGTTGCGACGTTCTCGAAAAGACCGACGCGTCGGAGCTCGGAAAGTTCGGCTGGGTGATGGACCCGGAAGGCAACAAGGTCGAGCTCTGGGAACCGCCCTCCGGGCGCTGACCCTCGGGGCGAACGCGCCGCGGCGTTTCATCTAGTTCTCGCGCCGGAACGCCGCTAGCTTGGAGGCTCGGCGAGCGTCATGGAGGAGCCGGTCACGATATCGGGCGGTTGGTACGTCGTGCGTCTCCTCGAGCGTCCGGCGGGGCTCGGAACGACGCTGCTCCCCGAGCGAATCCTGACGCTGAGCTCGTGTCTCACGCAGTTCTTTCCCGACACGTGGGCCATCGAGTGGGCGTCGCACTCCGCGGACGAGCGATTGACCGCGGTTCGTAAGTTGGGCATCGACGCGGGCCGGCTGCCGGTCGTCATGAGTGAGATGACGGCGGCGTTGGCGTCCGGGGAGCTCGGATGGCCGAGCGTCTGGCGGTCGATGGGGGCGGCTCGCCGCGCTGCGATCCGTTTCGGCTTCGCGACGGGCGACTTTGCGTTGATCGAGCTCGGAGTCCCCGTCGATTGCGCGGACGAGCTGCTCTCGCATACCCGCCCGTCGCGGGGAGCCGGCCCGGGCGGGTTTTTCGAGCACCTGTCGTCACGCACGCCCGTTCACGCGGGCGGCGCGGCCATCGGCTGGGAGCCGCTCGGCGTGGAAGTGGGTGCGGATTTCCACTCGTGGCTTTGTAACTCGCTCCACGCGGTCGCGAAAAACAGGCTCGGCATCGAACCCGGTGAACTCGGCTTGCTCCGGACCGAGGCGGACGCGCGCGCCGTGGATCGCATGATCGCCGGCGGGGTCGGAGCTGAGCCCGTTCCGTGGTTTCCCGGAGTCGTGCTACGGCACGGTTGGGCCGTGTGATGCTGAGCTCTCTCGCCAACGGCATTTGGATCGACACCGCGCCCGTGAGCATTCTCGGGACGAAGCTCACGTCGACCATGACGGTGCTGCGTCTGAGCGACGGTACGTTGCTCGTCCACTCGCCGACCGAGCTCACGGCGGAGCGGCGCGCTTACCTCGAAGTCCTCGGTCCGGTGCGCCACCTGTACGCGCCGAACCTGTTTCACCACTTGCGGCTCGGCGAATGGGCCGAAGCGTTCCCGCTCGCGCGCGTTCACGCCCCGCCGGGCCTCTCGAAGAAGCGACCCGACCTGCGCACCGATCGTGTCCACGATTCGACGCCCGAGTCCGCGTTCGCCGGCGGGCTCACGGAACTTCGCATCGACGGATTTCGCCTCGACGAGACGGCGCTCTATTACGCAAAAGCCAAGACGCTGATCGTCGCCGATCTCGTCCACAACATCGGGCAACCCGAGGGTGGTTGGACTCGATTTTACACGAAGACCATGGGGTTCTACGACCGCGTCGCCCTGAGCCGAGCGCTTCGCTGGACGGCGTTCTCCGACCGCCGCGCCGCGCGCCAGAGTCTCGATGCGCTGCTCGCGTTTCCGTTCGAGCGCCTCGTCGTCGGGCACGGCGCGCCCGTCCTTGCCGGCGCGCGCGCCGCGCTCGCGGCGGCGTTCGAGTGGCTACCGAAGGGCCGTTGAGGGCGCCTTTCGCGATTAGCCCGTTCTTGCGTACCAGGCGGCGACTTTGGGGTGTTTCTTCACGCTTTCGTGGAGCTTTTCGAGCTTCGGAAACTCCGCGAGGACGTCCGCCGGAACGTGATCGAGCACGCCGCCTTTGAGCCAGCCGGTGACGATGAAGAGCTTGATGTCGGCGACGCTGATGTCGGAACCGCCGGCGAACGGGCCGACGATTTGCTTTTCCATGTTCGCGGCCCACGTCTTGAGCGGGCCGGCGACGAGCTCGGTGCGCTTTCGCTTGAGCTCTTCCGGATCCTGAATGCCGAGCGTCCGGCCGACGGCGTACCGCAGGTCTTCACACGCCGAGAGCAACGAATCGAGGCGCAACGCTTCCCACTCGTCCTTGGGATACAGGCCGTAGCGGCGGCCGACGTAGCCGAGAATGGCGTTCGACTGGCTGACGGGCGGCTTCCCTTCGAGCTCGAACGTGGGAAGGCTGCCGAAAGGCGTCTTCGGTTTGAGGGTCGGCCAGGCGTCGCGGGCGATGCGGTTGTCTTCGAAGTCGACGCCGGCCAAGAACAGCGCGAGGCGGCATTCTTCGCCACGGCTGCGCGGATTGTCGAAATAGGTGAGTCTCGGTTTCGCCATGCGCGGAAGCCTAGGGTCCGACTCGGCCAATGTCACCGGGCAGACGCCACTATTTGCAGGAAAGCGTGACGAGGGATTTCGGCGGCAGGTCGAGCTCGAGGGACGTGCCGCGACGCGTGAACGAGCGGAAGGGCGCGGGAATGACGGAGCTCGGCGCGTCGAGGGTATTCTCGGCGTTCATGGCGTTCGCCGTGAGCACGCGCGCCGTCACCTCGCCGTCGAGCGGCCCGACGGCGACGCCGAGCGAGCGCCGTGGATCGAGGTGCACGAGCGTCACGTGAAGGGTCCCGTCGAAACCCCGCGACGCGAAGCCGTGAAGCGCCGAGATGCTCTCGCTTCCGCAACCGTACTCGGGGCTTTCGAAATGGAGCGGTACGAGCGTAGCGCCCTGATGCGCCGCGCACATCTCGAACGCGTGATACGTCGGGGTGAGCCGCAGCGCCCCGCCGTCCGTCAGCACGACGGCTTGAAGCACGTTGATGGTCTGGGCAAGGTTCGCCATCGTCACGCGCTCGGCGTGGCGACAGAAAATCCCTAGATTCGTCGCGGCTACGAGCGCGTCGCGCAGCGTGCTGCGCTGGTACAAGAATGCCGGATTCGTTCCGGGCTCGGCGTCGAACCACGTACCCCACTCGTCCACGACGAGCCCCACCCGTCGCTCGGGGTCGTACCGATCCATGATCGCCGAGTGTCGCGTGACGAGCTCCTCCATCTGCAGGGTCCGCGCGAACGTCGAGTGCCACTCGTCCTCGGTAAACTCGGTCGACGAGCCTTTCTTCCCCCAATCGCCCGTCGGCAGCGTGTAGTTGTGGAGTGAGAGCCCCTGCATCTGCTTGACGGCGCTCTTCATGAGCGTCTCGGTCCAGGCGTAGTCGGCGCCGGCCGGTCCGCACGCGATGCGTTCGATGACGTTTCCCGCGTAGCTCTTCACGTACGTCGCGTAGCGCCGATACTCGTCGGCATAGTACTCCGCGCGCATGTTGCCGCCGCAGGCCCAATTTTCGTTGCCGACGCCGAAGTAACGCAGCCGCCACGGTTCGTCGCGCCCGTTCTTTCGCCGCAAATTCGCCATCGGCGATTCCGCGTCGCTCGTCATATACTCCACCCACTCCATCATCTCGCGCACGGTGCCGCTGCCGACGTTGCCGCACACGTACGGTTCAGCGCCGATCTGTTCGCAGAGATCCATGAACTCGTGGGTTCCGAAGTGGTTCGTCTCGACGACGCCGCCCCAGTGCGTGTTGATCATCCGCGGCCGCTCATCGCGCGGCCCGATGCCGTCTCGCCAGTGGTACTCGTCCGCGAAACAGCCCCCCGGCCAGCGCAGCACCGGCACTTTCAGGCGCCTCAGCGCCAGAACCACGTCCTTGCGAATGCCGCGCACGTTCGGGATCGGTGAGCCCTCCCCCACCCAAACTCCTTCGTAGATGCAACGGCCGAGGTGCTCGGCGAAATGGCCGAAAATGTTGGGGTGAATGACGGGTCCGGATTCACCCGCGAGCGCGAGCTCGACCCGGCAAGCGACGGCCATAGGCGCCTCCCTACTACGACCGTCGGCGGGGCGGCCGTTCTGTAGGTAGATGTGCGCTTTGTTGGCCCAGCGGGAGCGCTTGGAGAGAATAAGCGCCGGACCTAGCCATGAAAGAACTAGCCCGTTTACCGAGTGTTTTCCGACCTTTGCCGCCGCCTCTCTGGTACGTCACGAACGGGGAGCTCACGGTGGGACCGGTAACGACTCAGCTCCTCATTCGAGGGGTCGAACACGGACGCGTTCCCGACGAGTGCGACGTGACCCAGTACGAGGGCGGCTGGCGGAACGTTTACCTCGTGCGCGAGATCGCGGCGCTGAACAGCAAGTCGGGCGTCCAGCCGCTTACGGAAGAGCAGCTCGTCGAATGGTCGCGCCCCGGAGCCCGGATTCGTGACGAAGAGGAGCTCTCGCACACGGTGACCTGGCTCGCTCTCGTGACGACCGGCGCCGAAAGCGCGATGTTTCACTACTGCGGGCGCCGCTCGCGCTCGTTTTTCACGCGGTCGATCATCGGTCCCATGTCGACGGAGCGCATGGGGCGCGCGCTTCCCGAGTGGGATCCGCTGCTCGAGTCCGCGCGTCTCGGTCAGCCGGTCGTGGGCCCGCCCTACGGACCCCTCGAGGACGCGCTCGCGATGCGCATGGCGACGAGCGCCGGCGGGGTCGGTGCCGCGGCGATGATTCCGATCTTCTCGGGCGGCATGCTGCGCGGCGTGCTCGAGCTGTCCCGGCCCGGACACTCCTTCCGCCGTGCCGACTTGCAGCGCGCCGAACGCATCGCCCAGAACGTGGTGGCTCGCCAGTCGAACTGAGCGGCCCTTCACGAAGAGGCGCGTTTCCGCCAGGGCTGCCGCCTCGCTTCTGATCTATAGAAGCGCGGTGATTCTCGCCGCCGTCCTCCGATCCACCGAACGCTCGTTGCTCGCTGCCGGGATTGCGCTCGGTTCCGTCTCGTGCGGGTCGCCGCCGTGTCCGACGACGGCCGCACCGCCGTCTACCACCTCGGCGACGGCCGCGGATGCGAGCGCCGGCGTCGCGGTGTCGCCCGCCGTCCCGAAGAACCCCCGCGCGTTCACGCTCGCGACCACGCAGGAGCTCTTCTCCAAGGCGAAGCTCGGGTGGAACCTCGGCAATGGCCTCGACGTACCCGAAGGCGAGACCGCGTGGGGAAACCCGGCGACGACGCAAGAACTCATGAATGCCGTCGCCAAGGCGGGTTTCGGGCTCGTGCGCATCCCCGTGACGTGGTCGAAGCGCATGGGTGGGGCGCCGGACTTCGCCATCGAGCCGGGGTTCTTGGCCCGCGTGAGCGAGGTGATCGGCTTCGCGCACGCCGCCGGCCTGTACGCCGTCGTCAACGTGCACCACGACGGGGCCGACAACTTCAAGGGCGTCGAGTGGATCACCCTGAACGACGAGCAGGGCAAAACGACCGCGGCGAACGACGCGCTCGTGCGCGAGCGCTTCACGAAGGTGTGGCAGCAGATCGCGACGTACTTCGCGGCTTACGGCGAAGAGCTCCTGTTCGAGTCGATGAACGAGATCCACGATGGCTACGGCGCTCCCGATCCCCGTCATTTCACGTTCATCAACGAGCTCAACCAGGTGTTCGTGACCGTCGTGCGCGCCTCGGGCGGCAACAACTCGCAGCGCCACCTGATCGTCCCCGGCTACAACACGAACATCGATCACACGCTGAAGGGCTTCGTGCTCCCGACCGATCCGACGCCGAAACGACTGGCCCTCTCGGTGCATTACTACGACCCTTACCTGTTCGCGCTCCAGGCGAAGACGAACACCTGGGGCAAGGGCTCTCCCTCGCCCGACAACTGGGGTCAGGAGGACTTCGTCGTGACGCAATTCGACAAGCTCCGTTCGACGTACGTCGAGAAGGGCGTCCCCGTGTTTCTCGGCGAGTACGGGGCGACGCACCAGACGGAGTTCGCCGAGTACCAGCGTTACTACGTGGAATACGTGACCAAGGCGGCGATCGATCGCGGTATCTTGCCGGTGATCTGGGACAACGGCGGGAGCGGCAGCGGCGGCGAGAAGTTCGGACTCATGGATCGCGCCTCGAACGGCGTACTCCACCCAGCGCTGCTCGACGCCTTGAAGCGCGCGAGTACGAGCTCGTACAAGCTCGGCGACGTCGCCGCGCCCAAAGCCTCGAAGGCGAAGTGACGGCGTTCCGCGCCGAGCGTCCGACGTGGCGAAGGTTTTTCTCTACTCACCCCAGGACTTTCACAACGTCTGCTTGCTCGCGCGCACGCTCGAGGTGTTCGGGCTGCGCGAGTGTTTCGTCTTCGATCCGAACGGCCTGATCCGCGAGCGCTACGGAAAAGTTCGGACGCGCGAGCTCCGCGCGGTTTCCGCGGGAGCATTCGAGCAGATCGCGTGGACGCGGATCTCCGAGCCCGAGGATTTCTTGCGGGCCCAGAGCGGTCGCGTCGTCGCGACGGTGGCGAGTCCTGCGGCGGTGTCGCTCGAACGTTTCGCGTTCGCGGCGACGGATCTCCTGCTGTTCGGTTCGGAGAGCCGCGGATTGCCCGAGGCCGTCGTGGCGGCGAGCACGGCCGCCGTCACCATCGCCTCGCGCGGAAAGACGCAGAGCCTGAACCTCGCCGTCGCCGTCGGTATCGTGCTTTTCGAGTGG
This sequence comes from Polyangiaceae bacterium, assembly GCA_036374535.1. Classification (GTDB taxonomy): domain Bacteria; phylum Myxococcota_A; class Polyangia; order Polyangiales; family Polyangiaceae; genus PMG-095. The sequence continues at coordinate 4,481 of DASUTR010000768.1, read as the reverse complement.
CAGCGCCAAGTGGCACGCGAGTAGATCGGGCAGCGCAGGAAATGCGCATCAAGATCGTCTTCCGTCGCTAGAGTCGTTCGCACGGTCTTGCGTCACGGTTCTGCACCTGGGACGCTTGGTTCGGGTCTCGATGCCGAAGGACAAGCCGTCAGCGACCGACGTGCGCCGCACCGTCGCCGCGTATTTCGCCGCACTCCCGAAGGACGTGCGCCGGGCGTTGAAAGTCGTCGAGTCGCACGTTCATGCGGCCTTGCCCGAAGCAGAACAGGGGTTCACCTATCGCATGCCGTGCGTCAGGATCGAGGATCGTCCCGTGGTTTGGTACGCGGGATTCAAGGCGCACGTGAGTCTGTTTCCGATGACGCCTCCCATCGTCGAGCAACATGCAGCCGCGCTTCGCGGCCGGCACACGTCGCGAGGCACGATTCGTTTCCCGCTCGACGCGCTGCCGTCGGCGGCTCTCGTGAAGAAGCTCGTGCGCTCGCGCCTGCTCGAGATGAAAAAGGAGCGGCCGAAGAGAAAATCGGCGTGACGCCGCTTCGGCCCGCATGGCGCTGAATCGGTTCGTTGCGACGCGGGTCGAGCGGCGGCTCCTCGGCGGCAATTCGTCGCCGGTAGTCGTCGAAACGGGGGCGGGACGCTTCGTGCTCAAGCTTCGCGGCGCGGGGCACGGCGTACTCGCGCTGGTCGCGGAAGTCATCGTGGCCGACCTCGCCGAACGGCTGGGTTTGGCGGTGCCGGCGCGCGCGCTCGTGGAGCTTCGAGCGGGCGTTCCGAGCGACGACAAGAACGACGAGCTCGCCGATCTCCTGCAGCGCAGCGCGGGCCAGAACCTCGGCTTTCGCCTGCTCGACGGGGCGCGCGCGCCGACCGCCCGTGACCTCGAAGCGCTGAGCGACGATTTCGTCGCGCGGGCGCTCTTTCTCGACGGTCTGACGATGAACCCCGATCGCACGCCGAGCAATCCGAACATTTTGCTCTGGAAAGGCCAGCCGTGGCTCATCGATCATGGCTCCGCGCTGCCGTTCCATCACGATTGGTCGAGCGTCACGGAGGACTCGCCCCGCGAGCGTACCGGCTTCGCAACGCACGTTTTCCAGAAGCGCGCGTCGCTGCTCGGGCGCTACGACGCCGAGCTCACGCAGCGCCTCGATCGCCGCGCGCTTGCCGCGGCCGCCGCGGCCGTCCCCGACGAGTTCCTCGCACACGTCGACGCGAGGATGCCGCCGCGCTTCACGCGCTCGGCGTACGACGCGTTTCTCTGGAAACGCCTGAAGCCCCCGCGACCGTTCGTGCCGTAGTCGTCGCGCGTCGGCGCGTTCCGCGTCGCATCGTGAAATGGTAGGACGGCGTCATGATCGATCATACGGGACTCGACGTCGCTGACCCCGAAAAAAGCCGGAATTTCTACGAGGCGGCGCTCGCGCCGCTCGGTTACAAGGTGTTGATGGAGGTTCCGAGGGAGCACACCGGCGGCATCGTGGTGCTCGGGATGGGCGTCCCGCCGAAGCCCGACTTCTGGCTCCACCAGGGCACGCCGCAGAAGCCGCGAGTTCACGTCGCGTTTCGCGCCGACACTCGAAAGCTCGTCGATGATTTCTACCGCGCCGCGCTGGCAGCCGGCGGCACCGACAACGGCCCGCCCGGTTTGCGGCCGCACTACCACCAAGACTACTACGGCGCGTTCGTGCTCGATCCCGACGGGCACAACATCGAAGCGTGCTGTCACGCGCCTGGATAACCGAAGCTCAGGGGCGGGCGTGCGGCTTGCTCTCGCAGAGGCGCGGAGTTACGCGGCGGGCGTGTCGAGCGACGGCGGCCGGTACGGGCGGTTTTGGGTCGCCTTCGGCTCGTGGCTCGTCATTTTAGCCGCCGCCTACGGCGCCATGGCGACCGTTCAGTTCGCCACGGGTCTCGAGCCGTTCGGAGGACTCGAGTACGTGTCCCGCGTCATCGGGACTTCGGCGACGCGAGTGCTCGCGGCCGCGTCCGTTTTCGGAGCTTCGATGTTTGCCTGGATTACGTCGGAGCACGGCGAAAGCCCGGCCGCCGTGCAAGCTCGATTTCGTGGCACCGCGCTCCGCATTCTTCTTGCGGGTGCGCCCGCTTATCCGTTCGCGGTGTCAGTCGTGTCGCTCGCGAGCCTGCTCGTTGCGGTTCGAGGATACTCCGTGTCGAGCGCGCTCTTCGTCTCGCGCTATTGGGAAACCATCCGTGTCGCCGACGGGCTCGTCGGGCTTTTCGCGACCATCGGCGGATTGGCCGTGCTCGTCATCGTGTCGCGATTCGCGCTGCCGCGCTTGGCAGTGTTGGATTGGACCCTTACGAGCAAGCTCGTGGCGGCGTTCCTCGCCCTTTCTTTCGTGCGTGGCTGCGCCGCCGTTCTCGAGGCGATCGTCAGCGCGTCGTTCGCTTGACTACCGAACGCTGTCCCCGAACAGAAGGTACAGTACGACGAGCGCGGCGACGAGGGCGAGCATCGGCTTCAGGAACCAGCCGAGCACGACGTACCAGCCGCTGGTGAGCGAGCTTCCGCCGCGTCGCTCACAGGCGAGACAGATGGCGAAAGTCGTGGATCCGCCGCTAGTGAGCACGCAGCAGTCGCCGCAGACGGGATTGCGGCAGCGCGCGCACGGTCCGACCGCGAGCGCGCCGCACGAGACGCAGCGCGCGTCCGCGGGGCCGCCGCCTTGGCTCAACAGGTCCGGCATTCGGGCCTAGCCTAGCGCCGTCGCGAGCGACGGAAGCGAGCTTCGAAGGCGCGGAAGACATGCGGGCTTTTGCTCGCCGCACGGGTGCTCTAGCGTCGGCTCGTGATTCGAACGCGATGGGCCGCGATGTTCCTGGGCGTTTGGCTGGCCGGCTGCCAGAAAGAGCCGCCGCCCGAGAGCGTGCGGATGGAGCTTCCGAGCGTCGTGCTCGATCGCACGCCCGTGCGGCCCGTCGTCAAGGCGCGCCGAGCACGCGAATCGACGACCGTGCCGCAAGGCGGCTACGTCCTGCGCGTCGAACCGCCCGACCTCGCGACGCCGAGCCCCGATGGCACGCTTTCCTGCGCGAAGAGCGGCGACGGGAGGGGCATCGTCGACGTGCAGGGCGTGAGCGCGCGGGCCGAGCTCAAGTGCCGGCTCGTCGAAGGGATCGAGCTCGAAGAAATTGCGACGCTCGACGTGAAGAAGGGCGCCGTCACCCTGAAGGCGCGCGCCCTCGACAAAGTAGGTCGCGAGCTCGGCGACGTGCCCCTTTCGTTCTCGTCGACCAACCGCGAAATCGTCACGGTGAAGGACTATCAGGTGACGCCCGTGGCCGTGGGCGCCGCGACGATCGTCTTGCGTGCGGGCGGCGTCGAAAAAAAGGTCGACGTGCGCGTCGTCCGCAGCGTCGACTTTCGAGCCGAACCGCTGCGGGGCGGGCGGCGCGTCGACATCGCTCTTCCACCGGGGAACCACGAGATCGAAGTGACGTTGAAAGCGCCGAGGGAACTCCGTATCGACTGGCGCGGCGCTCGTCAGTGCAACTATCGCGCGACGGCTGCGGTCCACCGCTCGAGCTGCGTGCTCGAAGAAAAAGGCGGCGCGGTCGTCGACAACCCCGCGTTCGTCGAATCCGGCGAGACGGCGATCGACGCGAATCGCATCGTCATCCGGCAGATTCCGTGACGAGGAGCGCTTTCTGTTCGAAGGGCGGTCGGCGCGCGCGGTCGCTCAGGCGCGGCGTAGAGTAAAGACGGGGAGCTCCGGACGGCACGCGAAGCGCGCCGGGACGATACTCGTGCCGGTGCCGCGGCTCACGTAGGCGCGGCCGCCGGGCGTCTCGTACCAACCGGAGACGAAGCGGCCGCTGCCAGGCGGGAGAAACGGCGCGAGCGGGCCGAGGCGCCCCTGGCCGCCGTGCGTGTGCCCTGCGAGCGAGAGATCGAAACGACCGGCTTCGGAGGGCATGCGGTCGAAGAGCTCGGGGCAGTGCGTGAGAAAGAGCTTCACGGCGCTCTTCGGACGTTTCTCGAGGGCTTCGGCTAGCCGCACGCGCCCCGAAAGCGAATCGTCCGTCGCGACGATGCCGAGCGCCGAATCGACGCTGAGCGCGTCGTTGACGACGAGCGTCGCGCCCACGGCGGCGTACGTTCGAGCGAGGAGCTCGGGTTGGATCTCTCCCCAGTGTTCCCAATTTCCGAAGGTGGCGACCAGGGAGCGTTCCCTGCCCGCGAGAGCGCGGCAAAACTCTCGGAGCTCCGGGAAGTATCGCGTTCCATTCACGATATCGCCCGTCAGCGCCACGAGCCGAACGTCGAGAGCGCGAACCTCGCGCACGATGGCGTCTTCGACCGCGCCGAGGTCGTCGAGGTGCGCGTCGGTCACCTGCGCGATGCGATAACCCTCGAGGCTCGCCGGGAGCTTCGCCACGTGCACGTCGTGGTGCGTCACGTCGAGCCAGTTCGGCTCGATGCCGAACATGTCGACGACGGCGAGCGCACCGAGCGC
>DASUTR010000767.1:0-15290 GCA_036374535.1 Polyangiaceae bacterium | reverse complement strand
GAAGAGCATGACTGGCGGCTCTTCTTCTCGGACGGAGCGAGTGTCCGCGTTCAGCGAAGTATCGCCGTGCAGGGCTCTCGCGCGCGCTGCGTGCGCAACCACGTCCGGAGCGTGACGCCCGAGCCGCGTTACCTCATCGAGGGGCAAGCTCCGGATGACACCGTGCTCGATCGTGGCACGGGCTTGGTCTGGCAGCGCCGACCCAGTCAGCAGACCTACACGTTCACCGAGGCCCATGCTCATTGCGAAAACCTGGAGCTTCGGGGACGAGGCTTTCGCGTCCCGAGCATGAAGGAGATCCAGACCGTCGTGGACGAGAGATGGACGCCACCGTTCGACGCCGAGATCTTTCCCGACTTCCCGCGCGGTGCGCTTCGCACCTCCTCGCTCGGCGCGGAGAGCGGCGCATGGCTCATGAACGTGGACGGGGCGGTGTTCTACTCCCGGGTCGTCGCCGGGCTCGACGCTCACCACTACGTGCGTTGCGTCAGGTAGCCCCGCCCGTGCCGGTCGATTTGAACTTTTCGTGGGCTCCGGCGTCTATCGTCTTGCCGTGCCTCGAGCTTTTCGCCTGTACCCGTTCCTGGGTGGCTTGATATTTCTGGCGTGTGCCCGCTCCCCGGAACGTTCCGTTGCTGCACCGTGCGCAACGCCCGCCGTTCCGCGCGCTTCTACGGCCGCGCTCGAGGGCGCGGTCATGATGCGGGACAGCGGCAGGCTCCACGTTTTCGCGCTCCCGCCCGGTCATTCGCCGGTGCACCAGTTCATCCGCGGCTTACCAGCGAGCCTCCTGCTCGGAGATGATCCGGACGCGCCGACGCCGCTCACGGTGCTCGAGCCCCTCCGGTTCGACGCCGTCACGCTGTTTCCCGCCTTCTACCTGACGCGCGACATCGAGACCGCGGAGCCGAGGATCCGCATCGCGAGGGGGATGGCGCTACACCGGCTGAGCCGGTTGGAAGGCACGTGCACCGGCTACGTCGGGTTCGGTACGGCGGAGGAGGAGCGGACCCATTCGTTCGATGCGGGGGCCATCCTCGGGCAATACGCTCCGGATCTCGAGGTCGGTCAGGTGGACGTTCCGTGCGACGCGCTCGGGGGCGCGTCCGACGACGAGCCGTACCTCGAGGAGCACGAGCGCGACGGGGAAACCACCGGAGAGAGCGAACAGAACGCGCTTCGACTGACCCCCGTCTACGACGAGGAAGGCGCCTACCACTACGAGGCAACCGAGCTGCGCATCGGCGCGGCTCCCACCCAAGCCACGGCGTCCGTCTGGATCAAAGCCAGCGAAAACGGTGTCGGGATCCTCGCGAACGCTCGCGCGAGCTTGCTCGACCAGAAACCAGGGTGGAAGCGGATTGAGCTCGAGATCGGCCATGGCTTCCGCATCGAAGGTTGGGTCGAGGCGAACCGGTTCGAGCACGACCCGGGCGCGGGCGGTTGGGACTACGGACACGGCCACCTTGGCGGGGGTAGCAGCACGAAGCCGAGGCCGACCTTCTGCGCGGGCACACTCGAGCCGGCGACCCCCATCTTCACGAGACGGGGGGTACGGTGGGCGACCGTGGCAACCAGGATCGAAGGGGTCTTCGAGCGCGAAGAGAGCATCCTTCGACTCGCGAACTTCCTCGGCCCGTACCGTGACTCATTTTGTGGCCCGCGCTGGAACGCGAGCGATTCGCAAGGGCACGCAGACTGCATCGAGGACGCCATCGTGCGAGCGACCGACGTCGTTCTAAGCTGCCCGGCAGGCAAACCTCGCTAGCGACGGTCATTCTCGAGCAACGTCCTCCCGCAGAACGCGGACATTCGCCGTCGTGCTCGCCCGCCGTCGGAGCAGTTCCTGGCGTAACCCGCCGGGGGGCGAGGATGCTACGCTGGCCTCGATGGTGAATTCCAGAGCGTCGGTGCAGCGCTGGCTTCGTGGGCAGCGTCGAGCTTCGAGTCGCATCGCTCGCGAGGCGTTCGAGGCCACGCCGGACTTCGGCGATGCTCTCGACCGCGTGGACGAGCTTCGTCGATTCGCCGACGCACTCGGGGCGAAGGTGAATCCCTCGCGTCGCGAACGAGAAAACCTGGCTTTCCACCTCGTGTGGAAGCGCGTGCGTCGAGCGGCTGGGCTTGGCTGACGAGCGGTTCTCGTCCGCGCTCGGCGCTCTCGAGCGCGCGTTGTCCGGCGCCGGCCGACATATGCTCATCGGCGGCGTTGCGGTGATCGCGCGCGGTGTACGGCGCCTGACGGACGATATCGACGTCACTTTGTGGGCCGAGGGGGTAGATCTCGAAGCACTTCTGCGCCGGCTCCGCGCGCAAAGGATCTCACCCCGTATCGCGGACGCCCTTGCGTTCGCACGCCGAAATCAGGTGCTTCTGCTGCGGCACGACCCTTCCGGCACGGACATCGATCTCAGCCTCGCCTGGCTTTCGTTCGAAAGCGACGCACTCGACCGCGCTGAGCCGATTGCCATGGGGCGGCGGCGGGTGCGCGTCGCCACGGCGGACGATCTCATCGTTTACAAGGCCATCGCCGCTCGCGAACGAGATCGTTCCGATGTCGAACGTTTGCTCGAAATCCACGCAGGTACGGTGGATCTTGCCCGGGTGCGTCGTACCGTAGCGGAGCTCGCCGCGCTCCTCGAGAGACCCGAGCTCGTCGAAGCGCTCGAAAAAATGGCGCGAGCAGCCGGAAGATCGCGTGGCACGAAGCGCACGCAACAAGTAAAGCGAAAGCGCCAGCGAGGACGGTGATATCGCCGCGTAGCGCGAGCCTCGGACGAAGCGAGGGCGTGGAGAGCGATGGCGCCGTCGAGAGGCCAGTAACTCGGGGCTGCCTCCGTGCGAGGCCGAGTGGCTTCGCGATAGCGTCGGTGTCGCGAACATCGGCGGGTCCGTTACGCTCGGTCTCAACGGCGGCGGAACGTGCCCGTAACGGCTCAGGTTTTCGCTTCGGAACGTCCCCGGGCGAATCACGGATAATGGACCGTGAAATCACAAATGCGCACGTTGCCGGACGGGGATTCGACGAAATACCCGATGTGGTCGAGGGCTCCGACGCTCGCCTGTTCCGTGCGGAAACGGTAGTTCGTCGCGAGGGCGACGTACTCGCCCGTGATGCCTTGGGTCGAGACGCGCACGGAATAGGTGTGGCTTACGATGTCGATATCCATGACGACATCGAACGCGGCCTCCGCCGTATAATCGATGGGCACGTCGGCGCGGTAGCCGCTTGCGTCACGCACGTCGAGCCGGCCCTGGTCGTTGAAGCGAAAGATGGCCGCGAGGTTCGAGAAGCGCGACGGCGGTCCGTTCGACACCCCGATGACCGCGTCCATGCGCGGCTCGCTCGGGTACGCTCGGAAGGTGACGCGAAAGCTGCCGGCTTGCCGCGGAAAGGCTTCGCTGCCCCAGCTACCGCCTGCGAGTCCGAGGAGACACGCGTCCGTTCCCACGCGGGAGGCGCCGAAAAAGCACGCATCGAACGAGCCACTCGGCGAGGCGACGATGGCCGCCCAGTTGTCGAGACGTACCGCCGCGCTCTGCTCGGTTCGGAACCGGTAGCCTCGGGCGATCTGAATGCGGCTGTCGTCGTCGAACGCGAGCCAGAGATCGTAAATTCGATTGGGGATATCCACCAACGCGTGGATCTCGAGGGGCGAATCCGCGCGATATTGGTACACGTTCTCGGCCATGTACGAGCCTCCGTTGCGAGCATCGACGAATCCGCTCGGATTGAGGCGAACGATCGCGGCGAGATCGGTAAACGCGCTTGCCGGCCCGTTCGACAGACCCGCCACCGCGTCGATCGGCGCTTCGTGCGCCACGAGCCCCATCCTCGCAGCGAACTTTCCGGTTTGCTGAGGAACGAACATGTTCTTCCAGCGCTCCCCGGCGGCGCCGCTCACACAGCGGGGGTCCGACGTCTGCGGAAGCCGAGCCGCACCCACCTGGTCGCTCTCCACCTCGTCGTGAGCCGTACACGCGGAAAGCGTGAGGCCGGCGGCCAAGACGAGGCTAGGACTGGACGCGAATGATCGCGCGGACGCGAATGATTGACCGAGATCGAACCATGCCATAGGCACCTCCACCAACGGTGAATACCCTCACCGGGTGCAAGGAACGGGCCGCCTCGCGCCGCCTTGGTTAACGCGGGTTCGCCGACCGCCGTCGGGGTTTCCGCGCGCGGCGTCCCGCGACACGAGGCGACATGGTTCCCGTGTTGCCGTGAGCGCCGGCGCGGAGTGACTCGGGAGCCGACGGTTCCTATTCGCCGAGGCGCGAGCTCAATCTCCGATAGAGCTCGACCGATGCCTCGATCTCGGATTTTCGAATGGAGACGCTTTCGACGTTGATGCCGATGGGTAGGTGCTTTTCCCGCGCGTAGTTCTGCACGTCGGCGAATACGTTCTCGCACAGGTCGATGGAGCGCTCGAGCGTGTCGGCAGAATGGCGCAGCTCGTTCTCCAGCCACCGCGGAAAAGAGATGCCGAGCCACTTCATGAACTCGAGCGTGCGCACCGAGCCGCACGGCGAAAAGGTGAACACTATCGGGGCGGGCGGGCGGCCGCGCGCCTGCATCAACAACGTGTAGTCGGAAAGCAAGGACTTCGTGGCAGCCGCGTCGTACACCGATTGCGTGATGAAGAAGCGACAGCCGGCATCCTGCTTGGCGAGCACGCGCTCGTGCTCATTTTCTTTGGCGACGTGCCGCTCCGCAATTGCGATTCCACCCACGACCAGGTTGGGAGCAGCGCGCGCGAGCGCATAAGCCTCGGTCAGTGGCAGCGCGGTGCGCGACCGCCCATGGGGTGCGCCGACGAAGACGCCGAGGCGCCGCTCGGTCTCCGCCCGTACCGTATCGATCCATCTCGAGAACCCTTCGCGCGTGTGCGCGCCCACGCATCGGTACACGATCTTCGGAATCGCGAGCTCGGCAAGGGCGTCGCGCGCGTAAGCCTCGGGGTCGACCGTTGGTAGGAACGGAAACGGCCGCGGCTGGTCGCTTCGTCCCGGCTCGTCCTTGATGTCGTAGACGACCAGGCCGTCAGGCGCGAGCGTGCGAAGCCGGGCGACGTGGTGAGCTGCAATCTCACGCAGCCGCTCAGGGTGCGTCGCTAGCTTTGGCGGGGCGATTCCATAAAGACGAATCCCGGAGAGTCCGCCGTCCAGCTTTTCGAATAACGCATTCAACGGGGCGCTCGTGGCATGTCCGCCCAACGTACCAGGGCCAAGCTGCGCGGGTCGAGCGTAGCGAGCGCCGCGCCTGCTTCCCTCAGAGCCCGGAGTTTGCCGGCTTCAAGTGGGAACGCCAGCGCAGCCAGCCGGCGAGCGACGCGAACGGGTGCACCCGTCCGCGCCGTCCGTCACCGGATGCCGACTACGCGTCGTCTTCGAGCTGGCCGAACTTTCCGCTGCTGAAGTCGCGGAAGGCGTCCAGAATCTCTTGTTCGGTGTTCATCACGAACGGCCCGTACTGGACGACCGGCTCGTCGATCGGCTCGCCGCTCAGCACGAGCAGCTCTGTTTCGCCGTCGGCCTGAACGTGCACGCGCTCGCCGTCGTTTTCGAACACGACGAAGTCGTGCTGGGTGACGCCGGTACCGTTGACGGTGGCGTCGCCCTTCATCACGAGCAATGCTGCGTTGTAGTGGGCCGGAAAATCGAGGTCCACGGCGCCGCTCTTGGTGAGCTTTACGTCGTACACGTCGACGGGCGAGAACGTCATGGCGGGTCCCTTGACCCCGCGATAGTCGCCGGCAAGGACTCGCACGCTGCCGGTGCCGTCGGGAAGCGTGAAGACGCCGAAGTCATCGGACTTGATCGCTTGATAACGTGGAGGGCCGAGCTTGTGGACCTTTGGTAGGTTCACCCAGAGCTGAGCCATCTGGAAGGTGCCCCCACGCCGCGCGAAGTTCTCCTCGTGATACTCCTTGTGGAGCACCCCGGAGGCAGCGGTCATCCACTGCGCGTCGCCGGGGTTGATCACACCGCCGCCGCCCGCGCTGTCGTGATGAGCGACGCTACCCTGCCAAGCGATCGTCACCGTTTCGAAGCCGCGGTGCGGATGAACCCCGACGCCGCGCGGCCGGGCAGCAGGCGCGTAGTCATAGGGCGGGTGGTAGTCGAGCATCAGAAAGGGGCTGAGCTTCTCCACCGCGTTCGGGATCGCGGAGAAGTAGCCGGCCACGCGGAAGCCGTCGCCGACCCAGTGCATGCTCGGTGGACGGTACACACCCTCGAGGGCGCGGAGTTGGTACGCCGTAGCGGCCGGTTCAGTGCTCGGTTGGGTTCGTCGCTCGGTGAGGTTCGTGGGGGTCATGGGGTTCGGTTCCTCGACCCACCAAGCTGCGCATCGATCGCTCTGGGACAATGCGCAATACTGGAACTAATTGTCCATTGAATGGGACAATCGTCACTATCGGCGCGGAACGCAAATGCCGAGCAAGCAGTCGCTCGCGCCCGCGCATTTAGTGCCGCAGCTTCCGCAGTTCTGCTTATCGGTCAGAGGATCCGTGCATTTGTTGCCGCAAAGGTATTGGGCCACTCCGCAGCGCGCACGACAGGCGCCGTCGACGCACGTGCTTCCCTCCGCGCAGGCCTGCCCGCAGGCTCCGCAGTGTTCGGGATCAGTCGTCGTATCCACGCAGCTTCCGGCGCATTGGGTACGACCGGCTTCGCAGCGGAAGGAGCAGACGCCGCGGCTGCAGCTCGGGACGGCGTTGGCCGGCGCCGAGCACGCCGCGCCACAAGCGCCGCAGTGAGCCTCGTCTTCCGTGAGGTTCACGCACGCTCCCCCGCAATCGACGGTGTTCGTGCCGCAGGCGACCGTACACGAGCCTGCCGCGCACACTTGACCCGCGGCGCAGGCGCGACCGCACGCGCCGCAGTGCCGACTATCGGCGCTCGTGTCGACGCACGCTCCACCACAAGCGCTCTGACCGGCATGACAACGAATTTGGCAGCTACCGGCGACACATGCGGCAGCACCCTGGGGAGGCACCGCGCAAACGCCCGCGCAGCCGCCGCAATTCAGCGCGTCCGTGGTCGGATTGACGCAGCGTGCGCCGCACCGGATGAAGGGCGCGACGCACTCGAAGCCGCAAGTACCCGCGGTGCACGTCGCGACGGCGTTCGGCGGAGCCTCGCAAGCTGCGCTGCAACCCCCGCAATGGTTCGGACTCTGCGTGGTATCGACGCAGGCGCCGTCGCAGTTCGTACGTCCTGCCGGACAGCTCGTGACGCAGCGGCCGTCCGCGCAGACCTCGCCCGTAACGCACCGCACGCCGCACGCGCCGCAATGGGTGGCGTTCGTGTTCGTGTCGACGCAAGCATTGCCGCACTTCGCGTACCCGCTCTCGCAAACGACGCTGCACGCGCTCTCGACACAGACGGCTTCGCCGCGCGCCGGAACGTCGCAGCTCTGCCCGCAAGCGCCGCAATGGTTCAGATTCCAAGCGAGGTCGACGCACGACGTTCCGCATCGCGCGAGTCCGGTCGAGCATTCGGCGCTGCACGTTCCTTCGCTGCAGACGGCGCGCTCCCCCGGCAACGCGGGACAAGCGTCGTCGCAAGCACCGCAGTGCAGAGCGGCGCTCTGCGTATCGACGCACGCTCCGCTGCATTCGGTACGTCCCGGCGGACACGCGCCCGTGCACTCGGCGTCGGAGCACACTTCACCCTGGGCGCACGACCGGTCGCAGCGGCCGCAATGCTCGGGGTCGCTCGCGAGATCGACGCAGAAGCCGCCACACTCGTCGAGTCCCGCTCCGCATGTCGGGGCTCCTGCACTCCCGCCGCTGCCGGGATCCGTTGGTCCCGTCCCGGCTCCGGTGCCACCGCGATCGCTCCCGCCCGCGGCTCCGCCGGTAGCGCCCGTCGAGGGGCCGGTTCCACCGCGGCCCGCGTCATCCGCACCCCCTTCCGCCCCGCTCCCGCCGCTCCCGTTCGTTCCGCCCGGTTGGCCGTCCGTCTGTCGGATGCAACGATTCTCCGCATTGCACACGTAACCGGGAAGACAACGCCGTGCGTCATCGCAGGCGAGACCCTCGAGCTCGCGCGTCAAGTCGCTCGCGCAAGCGAAAACGCCAAGGAGAGCAAAGATGCCGAGAGCAACGCGTGCGGGGGACATAAGCTAGCCTGCTGCGTGCAACGTGCGCGCCAACACGGTAAAAACCGATGCGCTCTCGCGTTCAATCACTGGGGCCGCGTGGGAGCGGCACGGCGACGAGTCACGGAGCGGCGTGGCGCTCTTGCTGCGCCCTGACCGAGTTGCCTCGCCTCGAGCAACGGGGGGCAGAGGCATGAAACGGTAGGATGTCGGCGTGGGCGTCGAAATCGTCGTCCGGCCGTGGGCCGATCTCGTTTTTCACGTGCTCGCGCACGTGTCGAGCTCGACGCCTGCGTCGGTCTACGATCCGGCGTACGTGGAGTTCGCGGCGCGGTACCTCGGGGCGCCCGAGGCGCGCCCGCTCGGGGCGGACGTTCGCGCGCTCGCCGCGTTCGCGACGAATCACGCGCGCTACGCCGCGCTCCAGGGGGTGGCGTGGCTGTTCGCGAGCATCGAGGAGGACGAGCGCACTCGTGAGCGCGATCTTTCGGCGCTCGGGGCAGCGGACGTTGCGGACCCCGCGCTCCTCGGCGCGCTTCGCGGCATTGGCCCCGCGGTGGAAGTCTTGCGCTGCGCTGCGGAGCTCGAAGCCGAGGCGCACGCTCGGTTGCCGGCGTTCGAGCTCGACCGCGCGACGCTCGAGGTCGCGCTCGAGAGCGTCGGGCGCGCGGCTCCGGCGCTCGCGGGGTATCGCCTCGGGATCGTGCGGTCACTGCGGTTGCGCGGGCGCGTGAGAGACGGCGAGATCTGGATCGGGGCACCGGGAGCGGAGCCGGGACCGGAGCTCTTCCACGTTGCGTGGCAAGCCGCTCACGAAGCGACCGTCGACGAGCTCGCGCGAACGCTCGAAACGCCGCGCGCCGATGACCGGCCGGTCGAAAGCGCCGCGCTCGTCCTGCTCGCCGAACGCGCTGCCGGCGCCGGGCTCGCGGACGAGCACGCCGCATGGTTTTCCCATTTCGGTCTCGACCGTTCGGTCCTCGAGCTCTCGTCGCAGCCGAGTCCCTGGCGCGACGGGATCTGCGCGCTCCTAGCGAAGCGCTGACGGGAGCACGGCAGGGCTAAACGCCGACGCTGGCGCGGACCGCTGCGCCCGGGCCCCGCCGGTCCGCGACGTACCGCACGGCGCCGTGCACGGTCGCGACGACGCGTCCGTTCCGCTTTTCGAAGCGCGTGAGCTCCTGGCGCGAACCGGCTCTCCCGACGGGCGCGACGAGCACCGCGTCATCGGCGAGCGCCTCGAGCCAGGCGCTCGGCAGGCTGTCGAGCGCGAAGCCCGCGAACACCTTCTTGCGGTCGCGCCAGAGCGCCACGTCGTGCGCGTCGGCGCAGAGCACGGAAACGTTGGGGCGCTCGGTGAGGTTCTCGCGAGCGAGCCGGGCGAGTCCGGGCTCGATTTCGAGCGCGAGGATCGAGCCGGTGTCGCCGACGATTTCGGCCGCGACGGCCGAGCCGTAGCCCGTTCCCGCGCCGAGATCGGCCAGCGTGTCGCCCGCGGTAAGCTCGAGCAACTCGAACGCGGCCGCGTAGGCGTCGAGCGACGAGATCGTCGAAGCGCCGTCGTCCGTCAGCGAGAGCGCGACGTTCTCGGCCGAACGCGCGATTTCTTCCGCGGGAACGAAGCGCTCGCGCGGTACCCGTTCGAGCGCCTGGCGGAGCGCGGCCCCGACGTGGGGAAGCTTTTCGAGCGTGTGCCGGCGCGCGGCGCTCGCGCTGTCGGTAAGCTCGTGATCGGACGCCAGGCGCCGGCGCTTGTCCGCCGCGCTTTCGTCGGAGACGAGTCCGCTCCACAAGTGGTAGAGCCCCAGCGTACGAAGTCTGCGCGAAGGCTCGGTGAAGGCGAGCTGCTCGCGCGCCGAGCGCATGAAATACTCGCGCGCCGGCCCCTGGTACGCGAAGCGTTCGGCGACGGCGCGGACGATGGGATCGAAGAGCTCGTGACGGAGGGCAAGGGCGCGCCGGTAGTCGAGCTCGCCCGACGGGTCGACCCACTCGGACAAGAAGTCCTGGTCTCCGTCGTGCCACCAGGGAAAGCGGTGGGCCTTCATGCCCGTTGCGGCTTCCCAAGCGCCCCGTTCTTCGTCGATCGGCGAGCCAGGGTATAGCCGGAACGGATCGACCGACAGAAAGCCGTGGGTGCCACGCGCGTCATCGAGGAAGAGGCGGCGCATGTACGCTGCGCTCGCGCGCATCGTTGCCTCCGTTTCACCGGGGTGGCCGACGATGATGTTCGCGCCGAACGGCACGTCGAGCTCGCGCGCCCAGCCGGCGATTTCGAGCATCTTGTCGAGGTACTGGCGTAGGTTGCCGCTCTTTCGGATGCGCCGGAGCTGCTCGGGGTCGCCCGACTCGAGGCCGAAACCGGGACTCACGTTCGCGCGCGCCATGAGCTCGAGATCCTCGCGCTCGACCAGATCGACGCGGATGAGCAGCCAGACGCGGAGCGCCCGCAGCGGCTTTCTCGCGAGCATTTCGAGGAGCTCGCGCCGAAACGCGCGCTTCATGCCGAACAGGGCGTCGGCCACGAACAGCGTCCAGCCCGAGAGGTCGAGGAAACGGTCGAGTCGCTGGAGCTCCTCGTACGCTTCGCCCGGCGCGAGCGCTCGCCACGAGGTCTCGCGCTTGGCCCGCTCCATGCAAAACGAGCAGTCGTAGGGACAGCCACGCGAAAGGTAAATTTCGGCTTGCGAGGCAACGCGGCGCGCCACGGGCCGGTAGCGCTCGAGCAGCGACCAGTCGTACGGCACGAGCTCGCTCGGGCTCGGCACGGGCTCGGGCCCGAGCACGCGCGTGAGCGGTCTTTTTCCGGCCGCGAGCTTCTCGACGAGCCGCGCGAGCGGCGTCTCGCCGTCGCCCACGATCGCGAAATCGAACGGTGAATCCTCGCCCGTGAAGTCGCCGGGACGAGCGCTCACGTGGTAGCCGCCCGTCACGAGCCAGGCGCGCGGCAAGAGCTCGCGCGCTCGTGCCGCCAGCGTCAGCACCTTCAGGTAGTCGAACGAGCTATAGCAAGAGATGCCGACGAGATCGTAGCCGCGCGAAAAGACGCGCGTGAGATCGACGGGGCCGAGCGCGCGTTCGACGTCGAGATCGATCACGTCGACTTCGGCGTCGGTGGTACGCCGGATCGCGTTTGCCATCATGAGCAATTGGGGGACACCGAAGTTCCAGCCGCCGGTGAAGACTCCGCCGGGCCAGAGCAAAAGGACGCGCGGTCGATCCTTCACGGGGTCGTTCTCATGCCGGTGGAACGAGACACGGCACGGGTCCCGTGCCCTCACCGCCTTCGCCGCCTTCGCCGCTTCCCGCTTCGCCTCCCGTGCCGCCGGCGCCCCCGGTGCCGCCGAGCGGCATGCTGAGGCAGGGAAACGCGCCGGCGCCCGACGAGCCGCCGCCGACGCCGCCCGTTCCGCCGAGCGGCACGCTGAGGCACGGGTTCGCTCCGCCGCCGCTCGTCGTTCCACCGGTAAGCGGCGGGCTCAGGCACGGCTGCGCTCCCCCGCCGCCGCTGTTCGAGCCGCCCTGACCGCCGGAGCTCGACGCGGCGGTTCCGCCGCTTCCGTCCCCGCCATCCGTCTGGTTCACGGACTCTCCGCCGCACGCGTGTCCGGCTACTCCGACACTGGCGAGCGCGGCCGCGATGAAGCGCGCGCGGCGAGACAGGATGATTTTTTTCGATTCGTCGTCCACGTGTCTACTCCGGTGGGGCCAGGCGGCGGGCGAGAACGAGCTTCTTGGATTCGGCGTCCATGCGTCGTCTCTACTGAATCACGTCGAGCCGCATGCGGCGCGGCGCTCTCGCGCGCTCGAGCTCGGCGGCGAAGGTGTCGTCCACGTGCTGCGCGACCAGCGGATCCACGAAACGCCGAGACCCGAACACCCATGTCGCGGCCGCTCCGCATCCTCCCCCGCACGTCGCGGCGTGGCCGCACCCGGTGCAGAATTCGGGAAGCTCGCGGCGGTACTCCTTCACCTCGCGCGAGGCGACGAGAGCGGCGAGATCGATCGCCGGGTCGAGCACGTCGGGGACGCCCCCGAGCGCGCCGCCGTGAAGCGTGCAATGGCGCAGCCGGCCGTCGGGCGACAGCGCGAACTCTTGGTCCGACGTGCCGATGGGGCACGAACCGAAGGCGAGCTCGGGGAAGCGCTCGACCTCGACCGCGCACGGCGGCACCGGCATCGTGACGTGGAGCTTCATGCCGTGGTCGCGAGCGAACGGTGCCGCCTGCTCGAACGCGGCCAGCAAATCGGTGCGCGAGGGCAACAGTGCCGCGGCGTTCCGCGCGGCGTAACCCGCCGGGCTGAACCGGCTCAGGGCGATGCGCTCGACGCCGAGCGAACGAAAGAGCTCGAGTGTCTCGCCCACGCGCGCCGCGTTCTTGCGCGTCACGACGGTGCAGCCGACGACCGGGACACCGTGCTCGACGAGCAAGCGAATGCCCGCGAGCGTGGGCCGAAAGTGGCCGGTTCCCCCCACGAGCTCTTCGTGGAGAGCCGCGTCGGGACCGTTCAGCGTGATTTGAACGAACGCCACGCGGTGCCGAGCGAGACGTTCGGCGAACGCGCGGGTGACGAGCCCGCCGTTCGAGATGATTTTTACCGTCGGCACGTGCGCTTCGACGAGCTCGAGGAGGTCGAAGAAGTCGGGGCGCGCGAACGGCTCGCCGCCCGTCAGCGTCACCTCGGAGAGCTCGAAGGCGCCGAGCAAACGCTCCACGCGCGCGCGAAGTCTTTCCGGACCACCCGTATGCACGTGCGCGCCGCCGTCCTCGCGCCACTCGTTGTAGCAGTAGTCGCACTTTTGGTTGCACGCCGCCGTGAGTTCGATCGCCAGCGCACGCAACCTCACCCGACCCATGGCACGAGAGTAGCACCGAATGGCTGGCGGCACAGCCGCCCAATCGGCGAGACCGCCGGTGACCCTTCGTAACGTTGCGGCGAGCGTTCTTGACCGCGCCGGTAAACGCTTTAGCTCGACCCCGTGGCCATGGCATGATCTTCGTTCATGTCAGGGGCCCACGCGGAAGCCGACCCCTTGTCGCACTGGCTGACGAGCGATGGGCGAAAGCTCCTCGACGTGGTCACGGGCGAGGCGATCGACGTGGTGGGCATCGTCGACCCCGAGCTCACCATTCGTTACGTGAACTGGACGGTGCCGGGCCTGACTCGCGAGGCCATCGTCGGCAATAGCGTGCTCGACCTCGTTCCTCCGGCCTATCGCGAGATCGCCCGCGACACGTACACGGCGGTGCTGCGGACCGGAACCGGCACGCGCTTCGAGACGATCTACTCGGACGCCACGGGCTTCCACATCTTCGAGGTCCGGGTGGGTCCGATTCGAGTCGACGGGGCCATCCTAGGGCTCGTCGTGATCACGACCAATGTGACCGAGCAGCGGCGCGAGCAAGCCGATCGCGATCGCTTCTTCTCGCTCTCACTCGACATGTTGGTCGTCGCGAACCCGAACGGCTACTTCAGGCGTACCAACCCTGCCTTCAGCGAGACCCTCGGCCACGAGCCGGAGGAGCTTTGCAGTGCGCCCTTCGTCGACTTCGTTCATCCCGACGACCGCGCTCGCACCCGCGAGGTCTTTGCCGCCTTGCACCGGGGCACGCGCGTCACGGACTTCGAGAACCGCTATCGGCGCAAAGACGGCCAGTACCGTGTATTTTCGTGGCGCGCCACGCTCGATCCCGTCACGGGCGACGTCTACGGGGTCGCTCGCGACATCACCGCTTTCCGAGCGACCGAAGCGCAACTCCACCAGGCCCAGAAGATGGAGGCCATCGGCCAGCTCGCCGGCGGCGTCGCTCACGACTTCAACAATCTCCTCTTGGCCATCCTTGCGAACGCGGAGCTCGCGCAGGCAACGGTGCCACAGGCCTCGGAAACCGCGGAATGCCTCAGCGAGATCGAAGCCGCGGGTAGGCGCGCGGCGGACCTCACGAATCAGCTCCTCGCCTTCAGTCGACGCCAACCGTCGCGTCCCGTCGCCGTCGATCTCAACGACCTCGTCCGTGGTCTGATGAAGATGCTGCGGCGCCTGCTCCCGGAGAACATCTCCATCGACTTGATCCCGGGCCAACGGCTCGCGGCCGTGAGCGCGGACCCCACGCAATTGGAGCAAGTCGTCGTCAACCTTTGTGTCAACGCCCGCGACGCCATGGACCGCGGCGGGGCGCTCACCCTCGAGACCCGAACGACGACGATCGACAGCCACTACTGCGAGCAGCATCCGTGGGCAAAACCAGGGCGCTACGTTCTCTTGAGCGTCACGGACACCGGCGCGGGCATGACCCCCGAGGTGCGCGAGCGAGCGTTCGAGCCCTTTTTTTCGACGAAGGGCGCGCACCGCGGGACGGGCCTCGGGCTATCCACGGTGTACGGCATCGTGCAGCAGCACGGAGGCATGGTCCACGTTTCCAGCGAAGTCGGCACGGGAACGACGTTCGAAGTGTACCTGCCAGCCGACTCTCGAGAGGTGATGGATGCCGACGCCACGCGCGAATCGCGGGCGCCTCGCGGACGCGAGACGATTCTCGTGGCGGAGGACGAGGAACGGGTACGCCGGATTCTGGTTCAAATCCTCGAACGCGCTGGCTATCGCACCATCGCGGCCGCCAACGGGGTCGAGGCTATCCGGCTCCTCTGCGAGCAACCGCAACCCGTGCACCTCGTGCTCCTCGACGTCGTCATGCCCGAGCTCGGCGGGCCCGAGACCTGGGAGCAAATGCGCAAGTTGCGGGACGGTCTTCGCGTGCTTTTCACGAGCGGCTACGCGGACGAGCGCTTCCTCGCTCGCCTGCCCGAAGACGCCGAGGTCCTCGGCAAGCCGTACCGCACCGAAGAGCTCTTGAGTCGCATTCGGAAGACGCTCGACGAGCGCTAGCGACCAGCGATTCGCGTTCGGATGGGCGCTGACCCCGCCGGCGGGCGCCGCCGGACGACGGCTCCGGCGCGGCGCGCTCCGGCCCCGTGGGAGGACCTCCGTTGCGTCTGCACTTCCACCGTGGCCTCTCGACACATGCCGCTCCCCGCGCCAGCACTCATGCGTTAGCGAACTCATGCTGCGCGCCGGACGCCGTCTCGGTGCGCACGCGTGCGAACTCGTGCGCACGGTGTCGCACGCCGTGGAGAACCGTTTTAGGGCGGGCACAACCCGGCACACGCGTTGCCTAGCGGC